>DVGP01000098.1 GCA_018712665.1 Candidatus Pelethomonas intestinigallinarum
CCATTTTCGTTTTTCCGCAGGCGGTGGGGCCTACAACACAAAGAACTCGTTTCTTTTCACTCATGACATCCTCGAGGGGGGATCTTTGGCCCTAACGGGCCAATCGTTTCTTGTCGTGACCTTGTGGGGGCTGCGGGCCACACACTCCGGGGACGGGGAGTTTCGCCCCCCGGGGCGAGTGACTTTTTCGACGCCGAAAAAGTCACCAAAAAGGCGCCGGGGACACCCCGGTCCCCGATATTTTGCCCAATCGGTTTGTATCAGTGGGGAAACTTCTCTGCCACTGAATGAGGTTTTTGTCATCTAATCTACAGCGGGTCTAACGACGAAACTTCGCCTGCCGGCCTGTTAAAGAGATGGATGTTTCTATAGGCGCTTATCGAAACACGGTTCTCAAGACGCACCCTCGGGAGTATCCGAAAGACAATGGGACAGGGTCCTTCCCATGCGGGGGAATCCAAAGGGGGCGAGCCCCCTTTGTGTCGTCGCGGGGGTGGGGTTCATAGGGGAGGGACCCCATCGAAAGGGTCCCGCCCCTATGCGTGTTTTTGGTTACTTTTTGCACGAGCAAAAAGTAACTCAGGGCACGGGGGCGGAGGCCCCGAAAAGCTTACAAAAACCTCCCAATCGCCATGGCGTTGACAAACGCGTGCAACATGACGCTGCTCCACAGGGTCCCGCTGCGCTCATAGGTCCAGGCCAGGACCAGCCCCGGCACCAGATACTGGAGCATCAGGAGGAAATACTGGAGATTTTGCTCCACCACGGCGAACTGCCACACGTGGAGGAGGGCGAAGAGCAGACAGGAGGCGGCGTAAGCCGCCCAGCGGCTGTGGTCCCGGAGGTTGCCGAAGACATAGCCCCGGAAGAGGACCTCCTCCACGAAGGGAGCCAGGAACACCACGATGAGGGCGGTGGACCGTGGGGCGTCTCGGACCTGGGCGGAGATGGCCACGTCGTTGAGGTTGGTCATCCCGTCCAGCACCAGCCCCAGGAGCCGGTAGGCCAGCTCGTTGAGGCCGTAGAAGGCCACCAGCCCCACGAGGGCGGTCCCCACCGTCCGCCAGGGGGCGGAGAGGAAGTAGCCGGTGGTCCGGCCCAGGTAGTTCCAGAAGATCACCACCGTCACGGCGAAGAGGACGTAGTAGTAGATCATGTTCTGGACGTTGTCGGGAATGGGGCTGCCCAGCAGCCGCTCCAGCAGGGCAAACAGAGGTCCTGTCACGAAGGGCAGCACCAACAGGTAGATGCAGAAGTGGACGCCCCCCAGGATGCGCTCCAGGGTGGTCATGTAGGCGGAGGCGGCTCGCTTGGCCATGGCTGGGACCTGCTTTCTTTACGGTAATTTCTGTTTCAGCTCGTAGAGGAGGTTCAACGCCTCCATGGGGCTGAGGGTGTCGGGCTGGGTCCGGCGGAGGCGGTCGATGACCTCCGCCTCCCCCAGGGCCTCCAGGGACACCTGGTCCTGCTGGGGGGCGGCCAGGAGCTGGGGCCGATGGCCGGAGCTCTCCTCCAGCTCCTTGAGCACCGCCCGGGCCCGGCGGACCACCGACTCCGGCAGGCCCGCCAGCTTGGCCACCTCGATGCCGTAGCTGCGGTCCGCCCCGCCGGGGATGATCTTCCGCAGGAAGACGATGTCCTCCCCCCGGGCCTTCACGGCGATGTTGAAGTTCTTCACCCCGGGCAGGGTGTTCTCCAGCTCCGTCAGCTCGTGGTAGTGGGTGGCGAAGAGGGTCTTGCACCCCAGCTTCTTCCGGTCGGCGCAGTGCTCCAGCACCGCCCGGGCGATGGACATGCCGTCGAAGGTGCTGGTGCCCCGGCCGATCTCGTCCAGGATCAGGAGGCTGCGGCTGGTGGCGTGCTTGAGGATGTCGGAGACCTCCGTCATCTCCACCATGAAGGTGGACTGGCCGGCGCTGAGGTCGTCGCTGGCGCCGATGCGGGTGAAGATCCGGTCCACCACCCCGATCCGGGCGGACCGGGCGGGGACGAAGGACCCCACCTGAGCCATGAGGGTGATGAGGGCCACCTGGCGCATGTAGGTGGACTTGCCCGCCATGTTGGGGCCGGTGATGATGGCCACCCGGCTCTCCTGGCGGCCCATGTAGGTGTCGTTGGGGACGAAGAGGCTCCCCTTCAGGACCTGCTCCACCACCGGGTGGCGGCCGTCGTGGATCTCGATGACGTCCCCGTCGTCCACGGTGGGGCGGCAGTAGTTGTTCTTGGAAGCCACGGCGGCGAAGGCGCACAGGGTATCCAGCTCCGCCACAACGGCGGCGGTGGCCTGGATGCGGGCCATGTGGGCCCCCACCTTCTCCCGCAGGGCGGTGAACAGGTCGTACTCCAGGGCGATCACCCGGTCGCTGGCGGTGAGGACGGTGTGCTCCAGGTCCTTCAGCTCCTGGGTGATGAACCGCTCGCAGTTGGCAAGGGTCTGCTTGCGGATGTAGTCGGCGGGGACCTGGTCGTAGTAGGAGCGGCTGACCTCGATGTAGTAGCCGAAGACCTTGTTGTAGCCCACCTTCAGGCTCTTGATGCCGGTCTTCTCCCGCTCCCGGGCCTCCACCTCGGCGATGACCCCCTTGCCCCCGGAGAGAATCTCCCGGAGCCGGTCCACCTCGCCGTCGTAGCCGTCCCGGATGAAGCCCCCCTCCCGGACGGAGAAGGGCGGGTCGTCCACGATGGCCTGGCACAGCAGCTGGTACACGTCCTGGAGCTCGTCTAAGGATGCGGCCAGCTCCCCCAGCCGCCCGGCGGCGAAGGGGGCCAGCTTCGCCTTCATCTGGGGAAGCTTCTCCAGGGAGGCGCGGAGGGAGGCCATGTCCCGGCCCCCGGCGGAGCCGTAGACCACCCGGCCGATGAGCCGCTCCATGTCGCTGATGCCCGAGAGGGACAAGATCAGCTCCTCCCGGCCCACGGTGTCCCCCACCAGGGCCTCCACGGCGGAGAGCCTCCGGTCGATGGCGGCCAGGTCCAGCAGGGGCCGCTCCAGCCAGGAGCGGAGGAGCCGGCCCCCCATGGCGGTCTTGGTCTTGTCCAGGACCCACAGCAGGGAGCCCCGCTTCTCCTTGTTCCGCAGCGTCTCGGTGAGCTCCAGGTTCCGCCGGGCGGTGAGGTCCAGCTCCAGGAACCGGCCCTGCTCATAGTACTCCAGGCTGTTGATGTGGCTCAGGTCCGTCTTCTGGGTCTCGTAGAGGTAGTCCAGCAGGCCCCCCAGGGCCATGAGGGCGGTGGGGTTGCCCTGGGGCAGGGCAGCGGCGGCCTCCTTGCCGAACTGGCTCTCCGCCCGGCGCTGGGCGTCGGCGAGATTGAAGCGCCGCTCGCCGTAGTTCTCCACCCGGCAGCCAAACTTCTCCCGGAGGAGGGAGACCAGGGCCTCGCGGCCGTAGGCCCCGTCATTGACCACCGCCTCCACCGGGTGAAACCGGCCCAGCTCGTTGGCCACGCTCTCGTTCAGGTCCCCGCCGGAGAAAGCGGTGGCGTGGGTCTTGCCGGTGGTGATGTCGCAGAAGCACACCCCCGCCCGCTCCTCGTCCATGTACAGCCCGCAGATGTAGTTGGAGCGGCTGCCCTCCAGCATGGAGCTGTCCACCGTGCCGGGGGTGATGACCCGGATGATGTCCCGCTTCACCAGGCCCTTGGCCTTGGCCGGGTCCTCGGTCTGCTCGCAGATGGCCACCTTGTAGCCCTTGGCGATGAGCCGGGCGATGTACCCGTCGCAGGAGTGGTAGGGCACGCCGCACATGGGCACCCGCTCCTCCTCCGGCTTTCCCCGGTCCCGGGTGGTCAGCGTCAGGTCCAGCTCCCGGGAGGCCAGCTTGGCGTCCTCGTTGAACATCTCGTAGAAGTCCCCCAGGCGGAAAAACAAGATGGCGTCCTTGTTCTGCTCCTTGATCTCCAGGTATTGCTGCATCATGGGGGTGATTTCTGCCATAGTGGATGCTCCTTTTCACATGGTCCTTGGGCCCTGGCGGGCCGAGGGCCAGATGTTTCTTGTCGTAACCTTGTGGGGGCTGCCCGCCCCCACACCCCGGGAAGGGGAGTTTCGCCCCCCGGGGCGAGTGACTTTTTCGACGCCGAAAAAGTCACCAAAAAGGCGCCGGGGACACCCCGGTCCCCGATTTTTTGCCCAATCGGTCTGTATCAATGGGGAAACTTCTCTGCCACTGAATTAGGTTTTTGTCATCTAATCTGTGGCGGGTCTATCGACGATGCTTCGGCTGCCGCCCTGTTAAAGAGATAGATGTTTCTATTGGCGCTTGTCGGAACATGGTTCTTATGACGCACCCACGGGAGTATCCGAAGGAATTCAGGATAGGTTTCTTCATATGCGGGGGATTCCAAAGGGGGACAGGCGTCCCCCTTTGTGTCGTCGCGGAAGAGGGGGTCACGGGGGAGAAACCCCATCGAAAGGGTTTCTCCTCCCGTGCGGTTTTTTGGTTACTTTTTGTCCGCACAAAAAGTAACCCGGGGTACGGGGGCGGAGCCCCCGAAAAGACAGCGAGTTGCAGAGCAGCCCGCTCTGTGCAGCTATTTTACCTCTCCAAACAGCGCCCAGGTGTTGCTGTCGGTAATGAGCACATCGGCATACCGCCCGATGAGGGAAGCATCCCCCCGGAGGTGGACCAGCCGCCCGCCGTTGGTGCGGCTGGAGAGGGGCCAGCGCGCGTCCCCGCTCTCCCCGTCCACCAGCACCCGGACCGTCTGGCCCACATAGGAGCGGTGGAGCTGGCCGGAGATCTCGTTCTGGGCATCCAGGAGGCGGTCGAACCACACCTGCTTCTCCTCCCGGGTGGCGGGGTCCGGCATCCGGGCCGCCGGGGTGCCGGGCCGTGGGGAGTAGATGAAGGTGAAGAGGGCGTCGTAGCGGACCTCCCTGACGAGGGAGACCGTGTCCATGGCCTCCGCCTCCGTCTCCCCGGGGAAGCCGATGATGATGTCGCTGGTGAGGACCAGGTCCGGCATGGCCGAGCGGGCGGCCCGGACCTTCTCCAGGTACTGCTCCCGGGTGTAGCCCCGGTTCATGGCCTTCAGCACCCGGCTGTTCCCCGACTGGACGGGGAGGTGGAGCTGCCGGGCCACGTGGGCGCACCGGGCCATGGTCTGGAAGAGCTTGTCCCCGGCGTCCTTGGGGTGGCTGGTCATGAAGCGGATCAGGTAGTCCCCGGGGATCTTGTCGATCTCCGAGAGGAGGTCGGCGAAATCCATGGGGGTCTCCAGGTCCTTGCCGTAGGAGTTGACGTTCTGGCCCAGGAGGGTGATGTCCTTGTACCCCTGGTCCACCAGCTCCCGGACCTCCGCCAGGATGTCCCCCGGCTCCCGGCTCCGCTCCCGGCCCCGGACGTAGGGGACGATGCAGTAGGAGCAGAAGTTGTTGCAGCCGTACATGATGGAGACCCAGGCCTTCACCGCGCTCTCCCGGACCACCGGCATCCCCTCGGCGATGGAGCCGTGCTCCTCCTCGATGGAGAACATCCGCCGGTGCTGGGTGCACACGTTGTAGAGGAGCTCCGGAAACCGCCAGAGGGCCTGGGGGCCGAAGACCAGGTCCACGTGGCGGTAGGAGGCCCGGACCTTTTGGGCCACCACCTCCTGCTGGGCCATGCAGCCGCACAGGCAGACGATGAGGTTGGGGTTCTTCTCCTTGGCGTGGACCAGGCGGCCCAGCAGGCCGTAGACCCGGTTCTCCGCGTTCTCCCGGATGGCGCAGGTGTTGATGACGATGAGCCCCGCCTCCATGGGGTCGCCGGTGAAGGGGCAGCCCATGTCCCGGAGCATCCCCATGAGGCGCTGGCTGTCCGCCACGTTCTGCTGGCAGCCGTAGGTCTCCACCCAGGCCTTGGGCGCGCCGCCCCGCTGGCGGAACAGCTCCGAAAGCTTATTCGTAAAGTCCCGCTGCCGCGCCATGTCCGCGGCGGGGATCACAACCTGTGTTCTGTCCAATGGTTTCTCCTTGCCCGCCCTCTCGGGGCGTGGGTTTCGATATGAATTCAATTGATAATAATAGCATAAAAAGGGCGAAAAAACAAGCCC
>DVGP01000004.1 GCA_018712665.1 Candidatus Pelethomonas intestinigallinarum
GCGTATCGCCGGGCGGGTGGGGGAGAAACATTTTTCTTCCCCGGTTACTGCTATTCTATTTGATAGCTTTCGGGGCTTTCAGCCCCGTACCCTGAGTTACTTTTTGCTCGTGCAAAAAGTAACCAATACCCATCCTGGGCACTTAAACACGCATAGGGGCGGGCCCCTTTCGATGGGGTCCCTCCCCTATGTACCCCTCCTCCACGACGACACAAAGGGGGCGAGCCCCCTTTGGAATCCCCCCAGCCAGTCCTGCGGACTGTCCGGAGACCCCTCAAGATTTGACTTGCGCGGCGGGAATGAATCCCGCCTTACGCCAAGGTTTTCGCCTTTGGCGAAAACGCTTGTACGCCGGACTCCCGGCGAGAACCCTAACGAAACATGTGCCCCTTTCACAGGGCCAGAGGCCGAAGCACCATTGATAGACCCTCTGTAGATTAGATGACAAAAATCTAATTCGGTGCAGAGATGTCCCAAATTTGATAAAGACTGATCAGACAAAATATCGGGGACCGGGGTGTCCCCGGCGCGCTTTTGGTTACTTTTCTCGCGTGAGAAAAGTAACCCGCCCATGGGTGCGGGAACCCACAAAACCAAGATAAGAAAATCTCTTTCCTGCCGCCGAAGGCGGCGAAGAAGCAACGATAGAAGGAGGTCATAATCGAATGGCCAAGCCCATTGTCGCCATCGTGGGCCGCCCCAATGTGGGCAAGTCCATGCTGTTCAACAAGCTCATCGGCAAGCGGGTGTCCATCGTGGAGGACACCCCCGGCGTCACCCGGGATCGGATCTACGGGGAGACGGACTGGAACGGCCGGAAATTCACCCTCATCGACACCGGGGGCATCGAGCCCCGGACGGACAGCGAGATATTGTCCTTCATGCGGGAACAGGCGGAGATCGCCGTCAGCCACGCCGACGTCATCGTCTTCCTCACCGACATCAAGACCGGCCTCACCGCCTCCGACCAGGAGGTGGCCAGCATGCTGCTACGCAGCGGCAAGCCCATTGTCCTGGCGGTGAACAAGATGGACTCCGTGGGGGCTGTGGACCCGGACTACTACGAGTTTTATAATTTAGGATTGGGGGACCCCATCGCGGTCTCCGCCGTCCACGGCCACGGCACCGGGGACCTGCTGGACGAGTGCGTGAAGTATTTTCCCCCGGAGGGGGAGGAGGAAGAGGACGACGACCGCATTCAGGTGGCCATCATCGGCAAGCCCAACGTGGGCAAGTCCTCCCTGACCAACAAGATCCTGGGCCAGCAGCGGACCATTGTCAGCGACATGGCCGGCACCACCCGGGACGCCATCGACTCCTACTTTGAAAACGAGACGGGGAAGTACGTCTTTATCGACACCGCCGGGATGCGGAAGAAGGCCAAGGTGGATGAGGCCATCGAGCGCTACAGCGTCCTCCGGGCCCAGATGGCTATTGAGCGCAGCGACGTGTGCCTGATCCTCATCGACGCCACCGAGGGGGTCACCGAGCAGGACACCAAGGTGGCCGGGCTGGCCCACGAGGCGGGGAAGGCCTGCATCATCGTGGTCAACAAGTGGGACCTGGTGGAGAAGGACGGCAAGACCATGGACCGGATGCGGGAGGACGTCCGCCGGGATCTGAGCTACATGGCCTACGCCCCCATCCTCTTCATCTCCGCCGCCACCGGTCAGCGGGTGGACCGGCTCTTCGAGCTGATCCAGTATGTCAACAACCAGGCCAGCACCCGCATCACCACCGGCATGCTCAACTCCGTCCTGGCCGACGCCCAGACCCGGGTCCAGCCCCCCACGGACAAGGGCCGGCGGCTGAAGATCTACTACATGACCCAGGTGGGGATCAAGCCCCCACACTTCGTCATCTTCTGCAACGACGCCCGGCTGTTCCACTTCTCCTACCAGCGGTATATCGAAAACTGCATCCGCAACACCTTCGGCCTGGAAGGGACGCCGATCAAGATTACCATCCGCCAGAAGGGCGACAAGGAGGAGTAAGAGATGCCTGACGCGTTTGAGATGCCCATCTGGGCGATTTTCGGGATTTCCGCGGTGGCGGCCTATTTCCTGGGCTGCTTCAACGGGGCTGTCATCGTCTCAAAGTATATCCTCCGGGACGACGTGCGGACCCACGGCAGCGGCAACGCCGGCCTGACCAACTTCTACCGGACCTTCGGCGGGCCCCTCACCGCGGTGGTCATCCTGACCGATGTGCTCAAGGCGGTGCTGGCGGTGCTGCTGAGCCGGTGGCTGATGTTCCACGGCTTTACAATCTTCCTCTCCGCCGCGTCAACGACGGCTCTTTACGATGCCGTCGCAAAATACTGGGCGGGCCTGTTCTGCCTGCTGGGCCACATGTTCCCGGTGATGTTCAAGTTCAAGGGGGGCAAGGGCATCCTCTCCGGCGGCACCATCGCCATCATGATCGACTGGCGGGTGGCCCTGGTGGTGTGGGGCGGCTTCCTGATCCTGGCCTTTTTGACCCGGTATGTGTCTCTGGGGTCCTGCTGGGCGGGGCTCAGCTTCCCCTTCGTCAGCTGGGCCGTCTACCGCAACTGGCTTATCCTGCTGCTGGCCATCGCCTGCGGCGGCCTGATCCTGTGGCAGCACCGGGGAAATATCCGCCGGCTCCTGAACGGCACCGAGAGCAAGTTCCACCTCCACAAGAAAAAAGAGTAGAAACCGGAAGGAGTTGGTTAGGCGATGAAGATCACCGTACTGGGCAGCGGCGGCTGGGGGACGGCCCTGGCCCTGCTGCTGCTGGACAACGGAAACGACGTGACATTGTGGTCCTTTGACCCCAAGGAGGCGGAGATCCTCTGTGAAAGGCGGGAGAACCCCCTGCTGGCGGGAGTGCCCCTGCCGGAGGAGCTGAAGGTCAGCAGCGAGTTTGACACGGTGCCCCACAGCGGCTTGGTGGTGCTGGCCACGCCCTCCTTTGCCGTGCGCGCCACGGCCCGGCGGGTGGCGCCGCTGCTGGCCCCCGGCACGGTCATCGTCTCCGTGGCCAAGGGCATTGAGAAGGACACCAACCTGCGCCTCACCCAGATCATTGAGGAGGAGACCGGCGGGAAGTTCCCCGTGGTGGCCCTCTCCGGCCCCTCCCACGCCGAGGAGGTGGGCCGCCGGGTGCCCACCGGGGTGGTGGCGGCCTGCCGGGATATGGAGGCGGCCCAGTATGTCCAGGACGTGTTCATGAGCCCCCGCTTCCGGGTCTATACCAACACCGACGTGGTGGGGGTGGAGCTGGGGGCGGCGCTGAAAAACGTGCTGGCCCTGTGCTGCGGCATCAGCGACGGCATGGGCCTGGGGGACAACACCAAGGCCCTGCTGATGACCCGGGGCATGACGGAGATGGCCCGGCTTGGGGTGGCCCTGGGGGGCCGGAAGGAGACCTTCGCGGGCCTCAGCGGCATGGGGGACCTGATCGTCACCTGTACCTCCATGCACTCCCGGAACCGCCGCTGCGGCATCCTCATCGGCCAGGGGAAGAAGGTCCGGGAGGCCATGGACCAGGTGGGGGCCACGGTAGAGGGCTACTTTGCCGCCCTCAGCGCCCACCAGCTCTCGGAGAAGATCGGCGTGGAGATGCCCATCTGCCAGTGCGCCTACGGCGTGCTCTATGAGGACCGCCCGGTGGGGACGGTGGTGGAGCAGCTCATGACCCGCAGCAAGCGCCACGAGGAGGACAGAAGCTGGCTGTAACAGAAGAGGTTTCGGCAAGCTGCGAATACACGAGAGATAAAGGAGGAGTTTTTACCATGCGGAGCGCCCGTTTTATTTCCATGATCGTTCTGGCGGCGGCGGTGGCCGTCGCCGCCGCCCTGGCGGTGGAGAACCTGGTCCTGGCCAGCATCTCCCTGGCCAGGGGCGAGTGACGGAGGACAAAAAATCCGCCCGGCCAGATGGCCGGGCGGATTTTTTATGACCCAGATATGTTAGACAGCGCGGGTGACTTTACCGGAACGCAGACACCGGGTACAAACGTACACATGGCGAGGGGTACCGTCCACAATCGCCTTGACCCGCTTGACATTGGGCTTCCAAGCGCGGTTGGACCGGCGGTGGGAGTGGGAAACCTTGATGCCAAAGGTAACACCCTTGTCGCAAAACTGACATTTAGCCATCCGTTGCACCTCCTTGCTGTTCGAGATATAGCGGGCGCAAAAGCACCATGTGGTATGATACCAGAGTTTGACACGAAATGCAAGAGAAAATTTCAAAATCACCGAAACTTTTTCTGCCTTGTCAAGGCTGGCGGTTTATACTATAATTATCCTATATATGCCCCGCGGTTCCGCGGGGCGCGGGGGAGGGACCGGAGATGATCAAGGATGATGTGATGCACGGCGGCGTACACCTGCCGGAGCTGGTGGAGCGGCTGAAGATGGCCGTGGTGAACCGGGGGGCGGACTATGAGACGGCCCTGGTGGGAATCAAGGACGTGAACCGGCCGGGTCTGCAGCTTGCGGGGTATTTCGACTACTTTGACGAGCGCCGCCTGCAGGTGATCGGCATGGCGGAGACCAAAATGCTGGAGAGCATGACCTCCGAGCAGCGGTCGGAGAGCTTTGCCAAGCTCTTCTCCTACAACATCCCCGCCCTGGTGGTCTCCCGGGATTTGGACATCTACCCCGAGTGCCTGACCATGGCCCGGAAGTACCAGCGGACCCTGCTCCACACGGCGGAGACCACCGTGGATTTCACCACCAAGGTCATTGAGCTGCTGACCCAGCTCATGGCCCCCACCATCACCCGCCACGGCGTGCTGCTGGACATCTACGGCGAGGGGGTCCTCATCACCGGGGACAGCGGCATCGGCAAGAGCGAGACCGCCATCGAGCTGGTCAAGCGGGGCCACCGGCTGGTGGCTGACGACGCGGTGGACATCCGCCGGGTGTCCGACCAGCTCATCGGCAAGGCCCCGGAGCTGATCCGCCACTACATCGAGCTGCGGGGCATCGGCGTCATCGACGTGCAGCAGCTCTTCGGCATGAGCGCCGTCATCCTGGAGGCCCAGATCGACCTGGTGGTCCACCTGGAGCAGTGGCGGGAGGACAAGTTCTACGACCGCTTCGGCCTGGACGAGGAGACGGTGGACATCCTGGGGGTGGAGCTGCCCATCCTGACCATCCCGGTGATGCCCGGGCGGAACCTGGCCGTCATCGTGGAGGTGGCCGCCATGAACAACCGCCACAAGAAGTACGGCTACAACGCGGCCCAGAAGCTGGCGGAGGAGCTGGAGCGCCACGCCCAGGGGATGTGACCCCCGCAGGATATTTTGGAGAGGTGGGAACCATATGTATTATATCGGCATCGACATCGGCGGCACCAATCTGAAGGCGGGGCTGGTGGATGAGAGCTATCAGATCGTGGCCGTAAAGAAGGCCCCCCTGCGCTTCACCTCCATGGAGCAGATGGGGGAGACCCTGGCGGGGATGGCTCTGGGCCTGGTGGAGGACAGCGGCGTGGACCGCGCCCAGGTGGCCTCCGTGGGCATGGGCTTTCCCGGCCCGGTGGACAACAGAGCCGGGGTGGTCATCAAGACGGTGAACATCCCCATCCGGTCCATGCCGGTCTCGGAGATGTTCCGCCGCCGCTGGGACATCCCGGTGTACCTGGGCAACGACGCGGACTGCGCCGCCCTGGGGGAGTACTACCACTACGAGGACAAGGACATCGAGAGCCTGATCCTGGTGACCCTGGGTACCGGCATCGGCACCGGCATCATCTTAAACGGCAGGATCCACACCGGCATCAACGGCTGCGCCGGGGAGGGGGGCCACATCGTCATCGTCCACGGTGGGGAGCAGTGCACCTGCGGCCGGAAGGGCTGCTGGGAGCGGTACGCCTCCGCCAACGCCCTGATCCGTCAGACCATGGCGGCCATGGATGAGCACAAGGACTCCCAGATGTGGACCCTGTGCGGCGGGGACCTGAGCCGGGTGGACGGCCGGACCGCCTTTGAGGCTATGCGCCGTGGAGACGCCGCCGCCAAGGGCGTGGTGGACCAGTATCTCAGCTACCTGGCCGACGGCCTGGCCAACTTCGTCAACATCTTCCAGCCGGAGGTCATCGCCCTGGGGGGCGGGGTCAGCCACGAGCGGGACGAGGACCTGCTGCTGCCCCTGCAGTCCCTGGTGCTGGACCAGTGCTTCGGCCGGGAGGCCCGGCGCCGCCCCAAGATCGTGAAGGCCAAGCTGGGCAACGACGCCGGTATCATCGGCGCGGCCCTGCTGGGGCTCGCCGACGGACGGTAGAATAGGAGAGAACAGTATGCCCTGGTTTGACCAATTTGACCGAGAAGCCGCCCGCCTTTTTCCGGACCTGCCGGTCCTGGAGAATGTGCCCATGGCGGAGTATACCACCTTCCGGGTGGGGGGGCCTGCCCGGCGGCTGGCCTCCCCCTGTTCCGTTGGGGAGCTGACGTCCCTGCTGGAGCTGGCGGAGAGGGAGGGGCTTCCCCGGCTGGTGCTGGGCAACGGCTCCAACCTGCTGGTGTCCGACGAGGGCCTGGACATGCTGGTGATCCACACCGGCGGACTGCAGAAGGTGGAGACCGGGGCGGCGGAGACACAGGTTGTGGCGGAGACAGGGGCCTCTCTGGCCAAGACCGCGGTGTTCGCCCAGCGGCAGGGGCTGGCGGGTCTGGC
This sequence comes from Candidatus Pelethomonas intestinigallinarum, assembly GCA_018712665.1. Taxonomy (GTDB): domain Bacteria; phylum Bacillota; class Clostridia; order Oscillospirales; family Oscillospiraceae; genus Pelethomonas; species Pelethomonas intestinigallinarum. Next base: position 6,650 of record DVGP01000004.1, read on the forward strand.
CTTTGCCCACGGCATCCCCGGCACGGTGGGGGGCGGCGTGTGCATGAATGCCGGGGCCTATGGCGGGGAGATCCGCCAGGTGCTCCGGGAGGCCGCGGTGTGGCTCCCCGGGGAGGGTGTGAAGCGCCTCTCCAATGAGCAGATGGCCTTCGGCTACCGGCGGAGTCTGCTGACGGACCGGCCGGAGACCGTGGTCCTCAATGCGGTCTTTGACCTGGAGCCGGGAGACCCGGAGACCATCCGGGGGGAGATGGAGGAGCTGATCCGCCGCCGCCGGGAGAAGCAGCCTCTGGACCGGCCCAGCGCCGGGAGCACCTTCAAGCGTCCCCCCGGCCACTTCGCCGGGGGCCTGATCGAGCGGTGCGGCCTGAAGGGGGCCAGGATCGGCGGCGCCCAGGTATCGGAGAAGCACGCGGGCTTCGTCATCAACGCCGGCGGGGCCACCTGCGCCGACATTCTGGCCCTGATCCGCCGTATCCGGGAGACCGTAAAGGCGGAGACCGGCGTGACATTGGAGCCCGAGGTAAAGATCCTCCCGGGGGATCTGGCCCGGGAGGCCCTTGGGGGTGAGTGAGAGCATGGAAATTTTGATCATATCCGGCCTGTCCGGCAGCGGCAAAAGCAAGGCCGCGTCTTTTCTGGAGGACATGGGCTTTTACATTGTGGACAACATGCCCGCGGGGATGATCCTGAAATTCGCTGAGTTCTGCGCCGCCGGGTCCAGCCGGTACAGCCGGGTGGCCCTGGTCTACGACGTGCGGACGGCGGACACCTTCGATGAATTTCTGGAGGTCCTGTCCACCCTCCGCCGAAAGGAGTACGACTGCAAGCTCCTGTTTCTGGAGGCGGACGTGGGGACCATCATCAGGCGCTACAAGGAGACCCGCCGCCTCCACCCCCTGCAGGAGCAGGCGGGGACCCTCCAGGCGGCGGTGGCCCGGGAGATCGCGATGATGGCCCCTGTCCGGGCTCAGGCGGATGTGGTCATCAACTCCAGCAGCTACTCCACCGCCCGGCTTAGGGGGGAGCTGTACCGCCTCTTCGGAGACAGCCAGCAGGGCGGAGAGATGACGGTGAGTCTGGAGTCCTTCGGCTTCAAGCACGGCCTGCCCATGGAGGCGGACTTGGTGTTTGACGTGCGCTTTCTGCCGAATCCCTTCTATGTGGACGCCCTCCGGGACAAGACGGGGCTGGACGCCCCGGTGCGGGACTACGTCTTCTCCTTCCGGGAGACGGAGGTATTTCTGGACAAGCTGCGGGACCTGCTGCGGTTCGTGCTGCCGCTGTACCGGGAGGAGGGAAAGACGGTGCTGGTGGTGGCCGTGGGCTGCACCGGCGGCCGCCACCGCTCCGTGGCCGTGGCCCGGGCTCTGGCGGAGTATATCGGGACTCTGGGGTACCGGGTGACGGAGACCCACCGGGACATGACCCGCACCTAGATCGGAGGCGCTATCCCTATGGAGGAAAAGAATCTGTACCGGGGACCCAGCGGCAAGGGTCCCCGGATCGTTGCCATCGGCGGCGGAACGGGCCTGAGCACCATGCTCCGGGGCCTGAAGAAGCACACAAAAAACCTCACCGCCATCGTCACGGTGGCGGACGACGGCGGCGGCTCCGGAGTATTGCGCCAGGAGCTGGGGATGCTGCCCCCGGGGGACATCCGCAACTGCCTGGAGGCCCTGGCCAATGTGGAGCCGGTGATGAGCGAGCTGCTCCACTACCGCTTCACTGAGGGTTCCCTCCGGGGCCAGAGCTTCGGAAACCTCTTTCTGGCGGCCCTCAACGGTATCTCCGGCAGCTTCGACCAGGCGGTGAGCCGCATGAGCCAGGTGCTGGCCATCACCGGCACCGTTCTGCCTGTCACCACCAGCGACGTGCAGCTGGAGGCGGAGCTGGAAAACGGCGCCCGGGTCCTGGGGGAGTCGAAGATCTTCTACTGCAAGAAGCGGGAGGACTGCCGGGTGCGGCAGGTCCGCCTGGTACCGGAGCATCCCCCGGCCCTGCCCGGCGCTCTGGAGGCCATCCGCACGGCGGACATGATCCTTCTGGGACCCGGCAGCCTCTACACCAGCGTTATCCCCAATCTGCTGGTGGACGGCATCACCCAGGCCATCGCCGCCTCTGACGCGCTGAAAATTTATATCGCCAACGTCATGACCCAGGAGGGGGAGACGGAGGGGTACACCAACGCCGACCACATCCGGGCCATTTTTCAGCACTCCAGGCCGGGGCTCTTCTCCCTGTGCCTGGTCAACAGCTCCACCATCCCTGCCCATGTCTTGGGAGCTTATGCCAAGGAGGGGGCGGAGCCCCTGCGGGTGGACCAGGCGGCCTGCGCGGAGCTGGGGGTGGAGCTGGTCAGCCGGCCGGTCTCCGCCGTCAGCGCCGACGGCCTGGTCCGCCACGACCCGGAGCTGCTGGCCGCCGCCCTGCTGGAGCTCCACGCCCAGCGCAGCGTCCGCATCGCCGGCCTGGGCCGCTACCGCGCCGAGGCGTAAACATTTGATGGGAACAGGCAGGAGATCTGCGCAAGATAACGTCTCTGCAAGCAAAACAAAGTTTTGTTGTAAAAGTTTCTTTTGATACTTTTCTTTTCAAAGAAAAGTTTATTGACCTCTGTGTAAGGAGCTGATCCGTCATGTCGTTTTCCGGGGAAGTGAAGAGGGAGCTGTGCCGGGTGGGGCTGGGCCGGGCCTGCTGTGCCCGGGCGGAGGCCTACGGGGTGCTGCTCTACTGCAACACCTTCACCGCCCAGGAGCTGCGGATCATCACCGAGTGCGAGGAGTTCGCCATCCGCCTGCCGGAGCTGTTCGACCGGGCCTTCGGCGGCCTGTCCTTCGACCGAATGCCCACCGCCCTGGAGCAGAAGTATATCTTCCAGATCAGCGACGGGGAGAAGCTGGAGCGGATCATCGACGCCTTCGGCTTCGACGCCCGGCAGAGCCCGGTGCTCCACATCAACTTTGGCCTGCTGGAGGAGGACTGCTGCCGGGCGGCGTTCCTGCGGGGGGCCTTTCTGGCCGGCGGCAGCGTCACCGACCCCAATAAGCGATACCACCTGGAGCTGGAGACCAGCCACGCTCAGGCCAGCCGGGAGCTCCAGGCCCTCCTCACCGACATGGGCCAGCAGCCCAAGCAGGTGGCCAGGGGCGGCTATCAGGTGACCTATTTTAAAAACAGCGACCAGATCGAGGACCTGCTCACCCTGATGGGAGCCCCCCTGTCGGCCATGGCGCTGATGAACACCCGGGCGGAGAAGGAGCTGCGCAACGGCGTCAACCGCCGGGTGAACTGCGAGAGCGCCAACCTGGACAAGGCGGTGGACGCCGCTCAGGAGCAGCTGGAGGCCATCCGCCGGCTCTACGAGCTGGGCCGGGTAGAGGAGCTGAGCCCCCAGCTGAAGGAGACGGTGATCCTCCGGGAGACCTACCCGGAGCTGACCCTCAGCCAGCTGGCGGAGGAGTTTGATCCGCCGGTGACCAAGAGCTGTCTCAATCACCGATTGCGAAAATTGGTGGAACTGAGCAAGAAATAGAGGCCTCGCGGAGACTGCGTCTCTGCACATGCTATTCCCGGGGTTTCTACCCCCGGACCCTGAAAGCCCTGGGCCTCCCCGGCCCAGACCCGGGCCTACTTTTCCCTCGCCGGAAAAGTAGGCAAAAGGGCGCATAGGGGAGGGACCCTTTCGATGGGGTCCCTCCCCTATGAACCCCACCCCCGCGACGACACAAAGGGGGCAACGCCCCCTTTGGATACCCCCCAGCCAGTCCTGCGGACTGTCCGGGGACCCCTATTGATTTTACTTGCGCGGCGGGAATGAATCCCGCCTTGCGCCAAGGTTTTCGCCTCTGGCGAAAACGCTTGTACGCCGGACTCCCGGCGAGAACCCTAACGAAACATGCGCCCCTTTAAGAGGCCGGCAGGCGGAGCATCGTTAATAGACCCGCTGTAGATCAGATGACAAAAACCTGATTCGGTGCAGAGATGTTCCAAGTCTGATAGAGACCGATTGAGACAAAAATCGGGGACCGGGGTATCCCCGGCGCCTTTTTGGTGACTTTTTCGGCGTCGAAAAAGTCACTCGCCCCGGGGGGCGAAACTC
>DVGP01000099.1 GCA_018712665.1 Candidatus Pelethomonas intestinigallinarum
GGCACAGCTGCGCCACGATCATGCTGTACTTGGGCTACTCGCTGAAGGACATTCAGACCTGGCTGGGGCACAGCAACTACAATTTTACCGCCGACACCTACATCCACTCAGCGCCGGCAGCGCACCAGCGGATGGCGTCCACTCTGGCGGAAAATCTGCCCGTCTTGCAGGAGTTGACCCCAATTCCTGAGAGCATGTGTTAGAAAAGTGTTAGAAAGCCCAAATTTATACCCCCCGAAAAGTAATAAAAAGTACCCGGAATGGTCCATTCCGGGTACTTTTATGGTTGCGGCGGCAGGACTTGAACCTGCGACCTCCGGGTTATGAGCCCGACGAGCTGCCAACTGCTCCACGCCGCGATATATGGGGCCTTTTCATCCCCGATGGTGCCGGTGACCGGGCTCGAACCGGTACGGTATCACTACCGAGGGATTTTAAGTCCCTTGTGTCTACCAATTCCACCACACCGGCGAACATCGGCAATGATTAGAATAGCACACTTACTCCTCGCTGTCAAGAGCTTTCTTCCCAAACCTGCCAAAATATATTTCATATCCCTTCGCCGGTTTTCGCCGTACTTCTTCCAGGCTCCGGCATATGATAGGGAAAGTGCCCATGCAAAGGAGGAGACACAATATGGACGACACCATCCGCCACGGCGACGTGGACGACCTGATCTTCCAGGAGGAGTGGACCGCCAGCCAGCGCTAGGCGGCCCGCCTTAGCTCGTCTCCCAGGGGGAGACGGGCTTTTTTTGTTGGGGGGGGGCAGCCCCCTTCCTCCGGCGGCAGGGCTGAAGGCCTCCGCCTACTCCGCCCGGCAGATCACGCCGCCTCCCACCACGGCCTCCCCCAGGTAGGCCACCAGGGACTGGCCCGGAGCCACCGCCCGCTGGGGCAGGCGGAATTCCACCCGCACACAGCCGTTGTCCTCCGGGTACAGCACCGCCTCCGCCTCCCGCTGGCTGTAGCGGGTCTTGGCGGTAACCGCCACCGGCCCGGCCTGGGGGGGCAGGGACACCCAGTTGAAGTCCTCCGCCCAGACCGCGGTACTGTAGAGGTCCGCCTCGTCCCCCAGGACCACGGTGTTTTTCTCCAGGTCCTTCCTCACCACGTATAGAGGGCGGTCGGCGCTGACCCCCAGCCCCCGGCGCTGGCCGGCGGTATACCGCTCCAGCCCCTGGTGGCGGCCCAGCACCCGGCCCGACGCATCCACAAAATCCCCCGGCCGGGGCTCCACCCCGCCGAAGCGGGTCAGAAACTCCATGTAGTCCCCATCGGGGACAAAGCAGATATCCTGGCTGTCCCGCTTGCGGGCGTTGACCAGCCCCTCGGCCTCCGCCAGGCCCCGGATCTGGTCCTTGGTGTAGTCTCCCACCGGCAGGCGCAGCCGCCCCAGTACATCCTGGGTCAGGGGATAGAGGAAGTAGCTCTGGTCCTTCCGCCGGTCCGCCCCCCGCAGGAGCTGCCACCGGCCCCTGGCCTGGTCCCAGGCCACCCGGGCGTAGTGGCCGGTGGCGATGTAAGGGATATTTAGGTCGTCGGCCCGGCGGAGAAGCGCCGCAAATTTCACATACCGGTTGCACTGGACGCAGGGGTTGGGGGTCCGGCCGGCCTGATACTCCGCAACGAAATGGTCCATGACCTGTCGGCGGAACAGGTCCTTGAAGTTGAACACAAAGAAGTCGATCCCCAGCCGGGCGGCCACGGCCCGGGCGTCCTCCACATCCTCCAGGGAGCAGCAGCTCCCCTCCCGTCCAATGTCGGCGCTGGACACCAGGCGCAGGGTGCAGCCCACAGGCTCACAGCCCGCCTGCCGCAGCAGCACGGCGGCGGCGGCGCTGTCCACGCCGCCGCTCATCCCCAGCAGTACCCGATCTCCCATGGCTCCCTCCGTCAGTCCAGATGCCGCTGGGTGAAGGCCTGCTTGGGCAGAGCGTCGGCCAGCTCCAGCAGGGTGTGGTTGAATCCCCCGGCGTAGTCCACAATATAGGCGCTCAGCTCCTGGCGGGACGCCTTCTGGTTGGGCAGGGACACCACCACCCGGGTCCCCTCCCCGGGGCGGGAGGTCAGCAGGATGGTCCCTCCGTGCTCCCAGGCGATTCGCCGGCAGATGGGCAGCCCCAGTCCCAGGCCGTGGGGCGGCGGGTCCACCCGCTCCCCCTGGCGGTAGCGGTCAAAGACCGTCTCCAGCTCCTCCGGCGGGATGCCACGGCCGGTGTCCGTCACCCGCAGCTCCACATACCGGGGGGCGACAGCCACCTCCAGGGTCACCCGCCCGCCCCTGGGCGTAAACTTGAAGGCGTTGGACAGCAGGTTCAGCACCAGCCGCTCCAGCCGGTCCGGGTCCATGGCGATGATGTGGATGCTCCTGTCACAGCGAAACTCCAGGGACAGGCCCATCAGCCCGGCCAGCATCTCCACCCGGTCTGTCAGAGCGCGGCAGAAGCCCACGATGTCGTCGTTCCGCAGCCGGGCCCGGTTGGGTCCCTCCAGCTCCGCCGCGTCCAGCAGGTTGTTGGCCAGCCGCAGGATGCGGTAGTAGCTCTGGCACAGGAGAGCCGCGTCCATGTCCACCCCCTGGTCTCCGTCCCGGAGCTCCGGCGGGGCGATCCGCTCCAGGGCGCCGTGGATGTTTCCCAGGGACCGCTTCAGCTGTCCCGCCACCTGGCCCAGCACGCCGCCCAATTCTCCATCGCCGTCAAACACGTTTTTCGTCATGGGACACCTCCACAGTGTAGTCTGCCCCCGCGCCAAGAAAGCACAGCTGGTAAATCGGGCCAGACAATGGGTCAAATTCTCACGAACAGCAGTGGTATCATACCAAAATTTTGTAGAAATTACAAGAAAATTATGGGTATGTCAAAATTCTCACAAAAAGTGCTTTTCATTTAAAAAATCGGAGTGTATAATACAAATAGAATCTCATTATGGTATCTCATTCTATAATTTGAGAGGAGTTTTTACTATGAGCATCAAAGTTGGTATCAATGGCTTTGGCCGCATCGGCCGGATGGTGTTCCGGGCCAGCATCAACCACCCCGACATTGAGATCGTGGGGATCAACGATCTGTGCCCCGCCGACTACCTGGCTTATATGCTGAAGTACGACACCATGCACGGCCAGTTCAAGGGCGAGGTTTCCTCCACCGAGAACGCCATCGTGGTCAACGGCAAGGAGATCCCCATCTTCGCCGAGCGCAACCCCGCCGACCTGCCCTGGGGCAAGATCGGCGCTGAGTACGTGGTGGAGTCCACCGGCCTGTTCCTGACCAAGGAGAAGGCCCAGGGCCACATCGACGCCGGCGCCAAGAAGGTCATTATGTCCGCCCCCTCCAAGGACGACACCCCCATGTTCGTGTGCGGCGTCAACCTGGACAAGTACACCAGCGACATGACCTTCGTCTCCAACGCCTCCTGCACCACCAACTGCCTGGCCCCCATTGCCAAGGTGCTGAACGACAACTTCGGCATCACCGATGGTCTGATGACCACCGTTCACTCCACCACCGCCACCCAGAAGACCGTTGACGGTCCCTCTCTGAAGGATTGGCGCGGCGGCCGCGCTGCCTCCGGCAACATCATCCCCTCCTCCACCGGCGCCGCCAAGGCTGTGGGCAAGGTCATTCCCTCCCTGAACGGCAAGCTGACCGGCATGTCCATGCGCGTTCCCACCCTGGATGTGTCCGTGGTGGACCTGACCGTCAACCTGGCCAAGCCCGCCACCTACGCTGAGATCTGCGACGCCATGAAGAAGGCCAGCGAGGGCGAGCTGAAGGGCATCCTGGGCTACACCGACGAGGATGTGGTCTCCAGCGACTTCCTGGGCGATCCCCGCACCTCCATCTTCGACGCCAAGGCCGGCATCGCTCTGACCGACACCTTCGTGAAGGTCGTCAGCTGGTACGACAACGAGATGGGCTACTCCAACAAGGTGCTGGACCTCATCGAGCACATGTACAGCGTGGACCACAAGTAAGAGTTTTCTCTTTCAAAGCAAAGGCCGCCGCCCGGTACCGGGCGGCGGCCTGAAATTGTCGAAAAAGGCTGACGCCTTTTCCGCCAAAGGAGTCTCGCTCCGCTCTGCGCCTCGGTCGTCCGCCTATGGCGGACGATTCGACGCTCGCTTCGCGCAAAGTGTTTTTCCGACGCCGCAGCGTAAGCAAACATGCCGGCGGCATGTTTGCAGCGTAGGCCGCAGCGGCTATGCCGCGAGGAGGGAACCTTGCGGTTGCAGCTTTTCTTCCGCCGCCTGCGGGCGGCGCGAACTCTGCGAGGCTCTTTTGACACGCTGAGGCCGCCGCCCGGTATCGGGCGGTGGCCTCTTTCAGCTTCTGAGGAGTCCGCTGTTTACTTTTTCAGCTCGCCCGTGGCGTTGGCCGTGAGATAGGCGTTGATGAATCCGTCGATGTCTCCATCCATGACGGCGTTGATGTTGCCGTTTTCGTAGCCGGTGCGGGTGTCCTTGGCCAGCGTGTAGGGCATGAACACGTAGGACCGGATCTGGCTGCCCCACTCGATCTTCATCTGCACGCCCTTGATGTC
>DVGP01000100.1 GCA_018712665.1 Candidatus Pelethomonas intestinigallinarum
ACCTCCAGCACATCCCGCATCCGGTAGCGGTAGAGGCCGGAGTGGTTGGTAAAGACCAGCTCGTAGCGCCTGCCCGCCTCCACCTGCTCTATGGTCCGGGGAGACCCCGCCTCCCCGGGGACAGGCAGAAATTCGAAGAAACCCGCCTCCGGTAGCAGGATGTAGGCGTCTGGCACCCCCACCCCCGCCGCGATGCTGAGGAAGCCCTCCGAGGCGCCGTAGATGAAGTGGTGGATGGGCACGGAAGGGGCGTAGCGCTCCATGGCTCGGGTGTAGATGGGAAAGCTTTCTCCGCCGATGCCCAGAATGTACTGGATCCCCGGCCAGATCCGCCGCACCATATTCTCCGGCTGGACGTCCGCCTGGAGAGCCCGCAGCTCCGCCGCCCGCCGGGGGTCCGGGGGCAGCCAGGAGCGGAGCTTCTCCCGCCAGGGCGCGGAGAGGGGCACGCTCTCGTCCACGGCGCCACGCTCCATGTCCCGAAGCAACAGCTCCCAGTGCGCCCGGATATAGTCCAGAACACTCACTGCCCGGTGGAGGAAGACGCTGTGGATGGCGGTGAGCTTCCGCTCCGCCAGGGCGAAGCGGACCTTTATATAGGTCAGGTCCTCCACCCGCTCCGGGAAGAGGACCTCCTTGGGGACGCAGTAGTCGGAGGCGTCAAAGCCCCCGTCCCGGTCCAGCCACTGGTACAGGGAGGCGGAGCGGACGCCGCACATCTGTCCCCCCGGCAGGTATGTCCTGGCAAACTCCCCTACCTGGAAGATCTTGCCGAAGAGGTCCTCCGGCGGCGTCCGCGGGAAGTGCTCCCGCACCATGCCGTATACGCCCCAGTGAATGCAGTCACGGTGGACAGCCATATCTGCCGCCGTCACGGGGACGTATTTGGGGGTGCCGGTGCTGCCGGAGGTGATGGCGAAGTAGACCGGCTCCTCCGCCGTCAGCTGGCGGGGGCTGCCGGAGAGCAGTGCCTGGATGTAGGGTTCATAGTCCTGGTAACAGGAGAGGGGGACCTGCCGCTGAAAGTCCGCCAGGGAGCGGATATGGGAAAAGCCATAGCGCGCCCCGTATTCCGCTGCGGCATTTTGCCGCAAGATGGCCTGCAGCTGCTCCCGCTGGATCTGCCGGGCGCTGGCTGTGGTCCGCCGCAGCCTGGACATGGCCGCCGCGCCCGGCGAAATATAGTCCGTCTTCATGGTCTGTCCTCCTGTCCCTCAGAGAAAAAGCTGGACCGCCTCCGTATCAGACGATGGACAGGATGTCCACAAAACCTGTGATCTCAAAGACCTCCATAATGGTCTCATTGACGTGGCGGATGGTCATTTTTCCCTGCTTGCTCATGGCCTTCTGGGCGGCCAGCAGCACCCGCAGGCCTGCGGAGGAGATGTACTCCAAGCCGGAAAAATCCAGGTCCAGCTCTGTGACGCCGGAGAGAGAGGCTTTGAGTTCCGCCTCCAGCTGAGGGGCGGTGTTGGTATCCAGGCGCCCCTCCAGGGTGATGTACAGCGTACCGTCGGACGCATTTTTTGTGATGGTCATGGCAGTTACCTCCCCAAGGTTTTCCCGCCTCCCCCACAGGGGAGAGCAGTGGTGAGAATATGAATTGACAGGCGGGGCGCGCCGGCTACTCCGGGGCGCCTGCGCCAGGGATAGAGGAATCCCCCTTATCTTACCATTCGGAAGGGGAGAGGGGCGCGAACCTTACAAAATTGTAAAGTAAGCAACAGGGCACAACTGGTATGCTATATTTTTGTTGTCGTATCGTCGATTGCTCCCGGAGCGCGGTGAGCAATCGGTCCGACCCGGTCAAAATCACCTGTGATGGCTTCGGTCCGGCATCATGCTGACAGAGAGGACGCCCCCTTTGACTGGATACCTGGAGAGGAGTGAGCGGTATGAAAATTGACAGAACCTGGAGAAAGCGGGGCCTCGCCGCGCTGCTGTGCGCGCTGTGCCTGACGCTGGCCGCCTGCGGCGGCGGGGCGGAGGGCGCGGACGGGGCGGGCAGTGGGATCATTGACTTGAATACCCCGGATGCCATCATCGCCGCCGAGGTGGGTACCACCACTGAGAGCGACGCCCGCAGCGCCTATCCGGACGCCCAGATCGTATATGTGAACAGCGCCACCGACGGCCTCCTGGCCGTCACCTCCGGCAAGGCCGACGCTTACGCCATGAACCTGACGGCCTACGAGAGCAGCGTGGAGCCCCAGCGCAGCGACGTGACCCTCCATCCCGACGGCGTGGTGGGGGAGGGGGGCGACGTGGCGGTGGGCATCAGCCCGGTGACGGACTTGCCCAACGCGGCGGAGCTCATCAACGGTTTTATCGCTGAGATCCAGGCCGACGGAACCCTGGAGGACATGAACCGCCGCTGGGAGACGGAGCACGACTACACCATGCCGGACATCCCTGCGCCGGAGGATCCGGAGTTTACCATCACGGTGGGCACCACCGGCGCCGCGGAGCCCTACTCCTTCTATCAGGACAACGAGCTGGTGGGCTTCGACCTGGAGCTCATGTACCGCTTCGCCCTGTGGTGCAACGCGGAGCTGCTCATTGAGGTGTACGACTGGTACGGCATCATGCCCGCCTGCACCTCAGGCAAGGTGGACTACATCATGTCCAACCTCTTCGCCACGGAGGAGCGGCGGGAGGCCATGGACTTCTCCGACCCCTACAAGACGGTGCGGACCGTCATGGTGGTGGCCAGTACGGAGGCCCAGGCGGCGGAGGGCTTCCTGGACGGTGTGATCGACAGCTTTGAGAAGACCTTCATCCGGGAAAACCGCTGGCAGATGATCCTCAGCGGATTGCTGGTGACCCTGGAGATCTCTCTGCTGTCCGGACTTTTTGGGACGGCGCTGGGCTTTGGCCTGTGCCTGGTGCTGCGCAGCCGGCGCAGGGCGGTATCCGGGGCGGCACGGCTCTTCTGCCGGATCATGGAGGGTGTGCCCAACCTGGTGGTGCTCCTCATCGTGAACTTCGTCATCTTCGCCTCCTCCGATATCGACCCGGTGGCGGTGGCGGTGATCTCCTTCTCAGTGATCTTCGCCGTGTCTGTGGCCGGCACCCTGAACACCGGGATCCAGGCGGTGAACAGCGGCCAGTGGGAGGCGGCGTCGGCTCTTGGCTTCAGCCGGGCCGCCAGCTTCCTCCACGTGGTCCTGCCCCAGGCCGTCCGCCACGTGCTGCCCATCTATAAGAGCGAGGTGGTGGCCATGATCAAGATGACCTCCATCGTGGGCTACATCTCCATCCAGGACCTGGCCCGGGCGGGGGACCTGATCCGCAGCCGCACCTTCGAGGCCTTCTTCCCCCTGATCGCCACGGCCGTCATCTACTTCGCCATCTCCTCCGCCGCAGCGGAGGCCATCGGTAAAATCGAGCTGAGCATCGATCCCCGCCGCCGTCCCCGGCGGCTGCCCAAGGGCGTGACCGGGACGGAAAGTCCAACCATTCCGGCTGCCCCGCCCAGAACATTTGAGGAGGGCGAGCTCATCCGCATTGAGCACCTGAAGAAGGCGTTCCCCAATGTCACCCCTCTGACGGACGTGAACACCTCCATCCACCGGGGGGAGGTCATCACCATCATCGGTCCCTCCGGCACCGGCAAGTCCACCCTCCTGCGCTGCGTCAACCGGCTGGAGACCCCGACGGCGGGCGCGATCCTGGTCCACGGGGAGAACATCTGCGACAAAAAGGCAGACCTCAGCGCCCTTCGCCGCCGCATGGGGATGGTGTTCCAGCAGTTCAACCTCTTTGACCACCTGACCATCATCGAGAACCTCATGCTGGCCCCCACCCTGATTCGGAAGGTGCCCCGGCAGGAGGCCTATGAGAGGGCCATGGGCCTTCTGAAAGCCGTGGGCATGTCGGAAAAGGCCCTCAGCTACCCCGACGAGCTCTCCGGCGGCCAGAAGCAGCGGGCGGCCATCGCCAGGACCCTGGCCATGGAGCCGGAGATCGTCCTCTTCGACGAGCCCACCAGCGCCCTGGACCCCACCATGGTGGGGGAGGTCCTTACGGTCATCCGGCAGCTGGCGGCCCAGGGGCTCACCATGATGATCGTCACCCACGAGATGAAGTTCGCGCGGGATGTATCCACCCGGGTGTTCTACATGGACCAGGGCGTGATCTACGAGGACGGCACCCCAGAGGAGATCTTTGAGCACCCCCGGCGGGACCGTACCCGGGCCTTTGTCCAGCGGCTGAAGGTCCTCTCCCTTACCATCGCCAGCCCGGACTACGACTTTATTGCCGTCACCGAGCAGCTCCAGCAGTTCGGCGAAAAGCAGCTCATGCCCCGACGCCAGCTGGACAATATGCGACGTGCCTTCGAGGAGATCTGCGCCACCAACGTGATCCCCCGCAGCGCCGGCGACTACGAAGTGCACGTCACCGCCGACTATTCCGAGGAGACGGGCAAGGCCCGGATGCGCTTCACCTGGGGCGGCGCGCCCTTTAATCCCCTGGAGGAGGGCGACGAGCTCTCCGTGAAACTTCTGCGGGGCTACATCTCTGAGACAGAGTACCGGTATGAAAACCAGGAGAACGACCTGACCGTGACTCTGTAAAAACCGCAAATGCTGACGGTAAAGCGGTTTCCGGCACTTGTCCATCCCCCATGATAGCGGGCAAAAAGCCGTCAGTCCCCCTGTCTGCCGGTCGGTTGACAGCACAGCTCCTGTCAACTATACTGAAGCGTGAAAAGGAGGGACGCCCGATGACGTTTCAGGAGGCTTTTCCTGTCTGGAACAAACTCCATTCCGGCCAGCAGGATCTGATCCTTAGTAATCTGCGCTTTCAAGCGGTAAAAAAGGGGACCATGCTCCACAATGGGGACACGGAGTGTACCGGATTGCTTCTGGTGAAGTCCGGGCAGCTCCGGGCCTATATTCTCTCTGATGAGGGCCGGGAGATCACCCTCTACCGCCTGTTTGACAGGGATCTGTGCCTGTTTTCCGCATCCTGCATCATGCGCTCCATTCAGTTTGAAGTGTCTATCGAGGCGGAGAAGGATACGGACCTCTGGGTCATACCGGCAGCGGTCTATCAGCGGATCATGGAAGAATCCGCGCCCGTGTCAAACTACACCAACGAATTGATGGCCAGCCGCTTTTCAGAGGTCATGTGGCTGATGGAACAGGTCATGTGGAAGAGCCTGGATAAGCGGGTGGCGGACTTCCTGCTGGAGGAGGCAGCTATCGAAGGTACCAGCGAGCTGAAGCTCACCCATGAGACCATTGCCAACCACCTGGGCACCCATCGGGAGGTGATCACCCGGATGCTGCGCTATTTTCAGAGCGAGGGCATGGTGAAATTGTCCCGCGGCGCCGTAGCGATCCTGGACGAGAGGAAACTGGAGGCCCTTCGGGAGTAGGGAGATCCTTGCTCCGGCAAGCACCGGAGCAAATGCGCGGCAGGTCCAGCCAGGGGGGTAAGGAAGAATTCCAGCAAACTGCGGAGCAATACAGGCAAAAGCCCTCGGGCCGGCTAAATAGCCGGCCCGAGGGCTTCTGTTTTGTAAAGGCTTCTGCTGATCCATCCCAGGTTTCGCAGGTTATCGCTTATCCATGCCGCAGGCGGTGGCCGATTCTGTGAGGCAGCGGTCGTTCATCACCGCGTCGTAGAAGCGGAAGCCGCCGGAGAAATTGTAGCAGTCAAAGCCGTTTCCGGCCAGGATGCGGCAGGCGATATAGCTGCGCAGGCCGCTCTGACAGATGACATACACCGGCTTGCCCCTGTCCAGCTCGCCCAGCCGCTCCCGCAGCTCGTCAACCGGGATGTTGACGAAGCCGTCAATGTGCCCCTGGGCAAACTCTCCCGTCGTGCGGACGTCCAGCAGCATCACACTGCCGCCCCGGGGGAGCGTGTCCGCGTCCGCCAGATGCCACTGCTTCAGGATGCCATGGGCGATGTTCTCGATCATGAAACCGGCCATGTTGACCGGGTCTTTGGCGGAGGAGTAGGGCGGCGCGTAGGCCAGATCCAGGTCCTTCAGCTCCGTGGCCTTCAGCCCCGCCCGGAGGGCGGTGGCAAGCACGTCGATGCGCTTGTCCACGCCCTCGTATCCCATGATCTGGGCGCCCAGCAGGCGGTAGGTCCCTCGCTCGAAGAC
>DVGP01000101.1 GCA_018712665.1 Candidatus Pelethomonas intestinigallinarum
GACGCAAAGGGGGGCGCCCGCCCTCCTTTGGAAACCCCCGCATAACCTCCAGTTGTCCTGCCTAACGCTGGGCACTCTCGGAGTGCATGGGGGGTAGCCTCTTTGGCGAGGGGGCGGAGCCCCCTTGAAAAGCCGTTGTGGGTGGAGGGATTTTTAAGGGGGGAGGGGGAGTCGGAACACCCTCACCCCTTAAACGCCCTTTTGGGTACTTTTCCGGCGAGGGAAAAGTACCCCGGGGTCCGGGGGCGGAGCCCCTGAGGGCCATCGACCAGATTGGCTGCCATTCGGATGTAAAATTCTGCGTCCTCTCCCCGTGAAAAGGATACTGGAGAATATGGAAAAGCCCCTCCTTCATAGTCTGGAAAAAGAAAAGAGAAGGAGGTGCCGCCATGCAGTGCCGGATGGTGGAGATGCGGTACAAGGAGGTTATCAACATCTGCGACGGCTGCCGCCTGGGCTTCGTGGGGGACGTGGAGGTGCTGCTGCCGGAGGGGAGGGTCACCGCCCTGATCGTGCCGGGACCCTGCCGTTTTTTCGGCCTGTTCGGCAGGGGGGAGGAGTTTTACGTCCCTTGGGAGTGCATCAAGCAGATCGGGGACGACATCATCCTCATCGACAAGCCGGCGGAGCGGCGGCCGCCCTACCAGGAGCGGCGGCGGAAGCGGCGGCTGTTCTAGGAGAGGAGAAGACGGCGAAGCGTAAAATTTTTCCTGAATTTTCCTGATTTTTACCCAAAAAGTTCTTGCAATCCCGGGAATCGTATGGTATTATATTTCAGCATTACGCACAGCGCCTGATGTCCGGCCGGTGCCGCCTTGGCGGTTAGCCTGGCAGATGAGGGGCTGGAGGTAAGAAACTAAATTTAACGGAGGAATGAATCAACCATGGCAAGTGTCGTATCCATGAAGCAGCTGCTGGAGGCAGGTGTCCACTTCGGCCACCAGACCCGCCGCTGGAACCCCAAGATGGCTCCCTATATTTACACCGAGCGCAACGGGATCTACATCATCGACCTGCAGAAGACCGTCAAGAAGCTGGAGGAGGCTTACAACTTCGTCCGTCAGCTCAGCGAGAGCGGTCAGTCCCTGCTGTTTGTGGGCACCAAGAAGCAGGCTCAGGAGGCCATCAAGGACGAGGCCCTGCGCTGCAACATGTACTATGTCAACGCCCGCTGGCTGGGCGGCATGATGACCAACTTCAAGACCATGCGCACCCGCGTGGACCGTCTCAACCAGCTCAAGCGGATGCAGGAGGACGGCACCTTTGATATGCTGCCCAAGAAGGAAGTCATGAAGCACCTGGGCGAGATCGCCAAGCTGGAGAAGTACCTGGGCGGCGTCAAGGAGATGAAGAAGCTGCCCGGCGCTCTGTTCATCGTGGACACCCGCAAGGAGCGCAACGCCATCGCCGAGGCCCACAAGCTGGGCATCCCCGTCGTGGCCATCGCCGACACCAACTGCGATCCCGATGAGATTGATTACCCCATCCCCGGCAACGATGACGCCATCCGCGCCATTCGCCTCATCGCTTCCATCATGGCCAACGCCATGATCGAGGGCAAGCAGGGCGAGCAGGTGGAGGAAGAGGCCGCCGCTGAGGAGACCGCTCCCGCCGCCGAGTAAGGCTCAGACCGCCTCAAAAATGAAACCCTATGGGGCGGGATGGTCCCGCCCCATTCTTCTTATCACAGAAAATTTACTGGAGGAAAATTTACTATGGCTTTTACCGCTGCTGATGTAAAGAACCTGCGCGAGATGACCGGCGTGGGCATGATGGACTGCAAGAAGGCCCTGGTCGCCTCCGACGGCGACATGGACAAGGCTGTTGAGTACCTGCGTGAGAAGGGCCTGGCCGCCTCCGCCAAGAAGGCCGGCCGCATCGCCGCCGAGGGCATGGCTTACGCCGCCGTCATCGACGGCGTGGGCGTGGTGGTCGAGGTCAACGCCGAGACCGACTTCGTGGGCAAGAACGAGAAGTTCCAGGAGTTCGTCAAGGGTGTGGCCGCCACTGTCGCCAAGTGCGCTCCCGCCGATCTGGACGCCCTGATGGAGTGCAAGTACAACGGCACCGACCTGACCGTCACCCAGCAGCAGCAGGAGATGGTCCTGGTCATCGGCGAGAACATCAAGGTCCGCCGCTTCGCCCGCTTCGCTGAGGGCGTGTGCGTGCCCTATATCCACGCCGGCGGCAAGATCGGCGTGTTGGTGAACCTGGCCGTGGAGGGCGAGGCCTCCGACAAGGTCCTGGAGATGGGCAAGGATGTGGCCATGCAGATCGCCGCTCTGAATCCCCGCTTCTGGGACAAGTCCCAGGTCACCGAGGACGTGCTCGCTGAGGAGAAGAAGATCATGCTGGCCCAGATGGACAACGATCCCAAGATGGCCAGCAAGCCCGCTCAGGTCAAGGAGAAGATCGTTGAGGGCAAGCTCAACAAGTTCTACGCTGAGAACTGCCTGCTCCAGCAGGAGTTCGTCAAGGACAACTCCATGACCGTGGAGCAGTATATGAACGCCGTGGCCAAGGAGGCCGGCGTGAAGGTCACCCTGAAGGATGCCGTCCGCTTCGAGAAGGGCGAGGGCATCGAGAAGAAGCAGGACGACTTCGCCGCCGAGATCGCTTCCATGGTGGGCGGTAAGTAATCTAACGAGCGAAATACAAGGCCCGGGGCAGATGCCCCGGGCTTTTTTTATTATGACTGCGCTATATCACCGCTGAAAGCAGAGCATTTTTTTGAAAAAAGTGGTAAGGTATTCGGCTTGTCAATAACTGGAAACAGAAAGCTTTTTCACCAATTCCTCTGACGGCGCGACATAGGCTGTCTGATAGGGGTCATAGACCACCATGCCCGGACGGGCCCCGGCAGGTTTTCTTACGTTGCGGACCTGGGTGTAGTCCACTGCCACCTGACCGCTGTTCCGGCCCTGGGAGAACCAGGCCGCCAGGACGGCCGCTTCGGTCATGGACTGCTCGTCCGGCTGGCTGCCCTCAGCGCAGAGGATCACGTGGGAGCCGTGGATGCGCTGGGTGTGAAACCAGTAGTCGGACTTGTAGGCGTTTTTTGTCAACCGGTCGTTCTGTTCATTGCTGCGGCCTACCAGGATGCGAAGCCCGGTGGAGGACCGGAACTGCCGTGGGCCGCTGGCAGGACGGCGGGGCTCCTTCTTGCGGGGTACCTGTCCCTTCAGATACCCGGCCTCCCGCAGCTCCCGGCGGATGTCCGCAAAGTCCTGCTCCGCCTCCGCCCGGGTCAGCTCGTCCAGCACGCTCTCCAGCCAGTCCCGCTCCCGCCGGGCAATTTCCATCTGTTCGATGAGATAGGTCTCCGCCGTCTTGGCCTTGCTGTACTGCTTGAAATATTTCGCGGCGTTCTGCTGGGGGGTGAGGAGGGGGTCCAGCGGAATGTCCACCTCCCGGCAGTCCGGGTCGTAGTAGTTCTGGGCCCGGAGGAGGGCCTGCCCCTTTTCCATCCGGTAGAGGTTGGCGGTGATCAGCTCTCCGCGGATCCGCAGCGTCTCCCGGTCCTGGGTCTTTGCGTACTCCTTCTCCTGAAGGGCCAGCTTCCGCCGCATCCGGTCCCGGGCGTTGGATGCCGCCCGCTGAAGGTCCTGGCCCCGCTGGCGGACCCGCTCCATCTGTTCGCGGGTCTCATAAAAGGCGTCCAGAAGGAGAGAGAAGCTGTCGTATTCCCGCCCCTCGACAGAATTGCCGTACTGCGTGATCGATTGGTAGGAGAAATCAAAGGGCTTTCCATCTCTGCTGAGAAGATATGCTGTAAAGTGTTCTTCCTTCACAGTATTTTGCCAATCAAGGAAAGCAGCCTTCAGTCTGGTCCGATCCGCCTCCGACAGCAGCCGGGCGTCGCCGCTGCCGCAGCCCCGGCAGGCGATCTCCCGGCAGATCAGGGGGGAGAGGCCGAAGAAGCTGCTCAGCAGGAGGGAGGCGCATTCTGTCTCCTGTCCTGCTTGGGAGAAAAGGCGGTCCAGTTCCGCATCCTCCACCGCCAGGGGGTCCAGCTTGTCCTGGGCAGGGGGCAGGCGGTAGAAGAGCCCCGGCAGCACCTGCCGGTCCGGGCTCATCTCCATGTCCACCCGCCGCAGGCAGTCCACGATCCTGTCCTGGCCGTCCAGGAGGATCAGGTTGGAGCGGGGACCCATGCACTCCAGCACCAGCTTTCGCTGCCCCGGCTCTCCCAGCTCGTCCACCATGTCGATGGTCAGGGAGACCACCCGCTCCAGGGCTGGCTGCTGGATGGCGGAGATGCGGCCCCCGGCCAGGTGCTTGCGCAGGAGCATGCAGAACATGGGGGGCGCCGCGGGGTTTTCCCGGGAAATGGTAGTCAGATGGAGCCGGGCCTGGTTGGCGCCGGCGGAGAGGAGGAGCTTTCGACCGCCACGGAGGGACAGGATCACCTGATCCCGGCCGGGCTGCTGGATCTTCTCAATCCGCAGTCCCAGCAGCTCCTTTTGGAGCTCCCGGACTACGGCTGTGAGGCAAATGGCGTCAAGTGGCATCGTCGGTCTCCTCCATCATGATGGTAAAAAGCTGATTGATCCGGCCCGTGGCCCCGTGGAGATAGAGATAGCCCAGCAGGCACTCCAGGGCAGTGGCCTTCAGGTAGTCTGCCCGGCTGGCGCTGGGGGGGACGGAGTGGACGTGGGCGTTGCGGCCCCGCTTGTAGACTGCCAGCTCCTCCTCCGTCAGCAGGGGAAGAAGCTTCTCGCCTCGTTCCGCCTGGGACTGGGCCTTTACCAGGGCCACCGCGGCCCGGTGGAGGTTTTTTCCGGTGGCTTTGCCGTGGGCGCACAGCCAGGTGCGGACCAGCAGCTCATAGACCGCGTCCCCCAGGTGGGCCAGGCCGATGCTGCTGATGGCCCGGATGTCGTCCTCCTTCAGATGCGGCGCGAAATAGTTCTCCATATGCTCTCCTAGTGCTTGTCATTGTGATTCTTTTCTATTATATCCATAACCTGACGGCTGTCAAATCAAAAGACGCGGCGGGAGGGTGCGCCTCCAATTTCAGGCGCCGGCAGAAAAAGCGGGTTACGGCTGACACTGCCCGCAGGGCTCATATCCCATAGCGATCAGGTCCTCCCGGCTGCCGGTATAGGTCTCCTTGTTCTCCTCGCTCATAGAGGTCACGCCGGAGCAGCCCGGGTCGTGGAACTTTCCCGAGCTGGTGTTGATAATGTAAGTGAAGCCCTCGGCCTCGCCGCTTTCATTGGGCTCCTCACCCTCCAGCCAGCTCTCCCCGGTGGCGTAGTCAATGACCACGCCGGGCTGGACGTTGTAAACGTATACGTTAAAGCACACACCCTCGCCGTTGTCCTCTACGGACAGCGCCTCCATTTGCACCCCGCGGGCCACCAGCTCCATCCCCTCAAAGTCCGGGGTCACCCGGTAGAGCACATGGTTTCCTGTCTCCTCCACATAATCCGCCACCAGATTTTCGAAGGGGAGCATCCCCTCCACATTCATATAGCGGGTGCCGGTGATCAGATTTTGCTCGTTGGCGTTCTCTCCAGCCAGCTGGTAGCCGATGAGGTGACAGCGGTTATAGAGGTAGTTGCCGTCCACCACGCCGTCGTAGCGGACAGTTTGCCAGCCGGAGGGCTTTACCTGACCGATGGAGCTTCTTTCCTCCATGGGCATCAGCTCCGGGCAGATGTTGGCATAGGCCGTGCCGCATCGGCCCAGAGCGTCCAGCTCAGCGTAGGTCTCAAAGGGCTCTGTGGTCAGCTCGCTTTCGTCAAAGCTCGGAATATTGCCGTCTATGACGGCATAAGCCTCTCCTGCGTAGTCTGTTTCAATATCCACCTGGAAGTCTGCGGAAAGAGCGCAGGAGGTCAGAAGCAGGGAGAGGGAGAGAAGGAGCAGGGGTAGAATTTGTTTGAGTGGTCTCATATGGCGCCGCCTTTCGACATTTTCTAAATCGCTAGTATACCACATGGGGAGGAAAATGCAAAGAGGGACGGCGGCGTACTGAGAGAAATGGGGATGAACGGGCGGAGCGTCCAGCGGCGCTGAGATAGGCGCCTGCCACTTTTCCACAATAAAAATTAACGGATTGGTCAAAAATTGCCCGGAGATTTTGTTGCTTTTTTCCTCCGCTTAGATTAAAATAAGGATACTTATAGGATTCTTGCAAATGGAGGGACGTCATGGAAGTGATCGCCGGCGCGGCGCAGCAGGTCTGGAATCTGATTCTGTCGCTGCGGTTCTGGGATGTGTTGGACATCCTGGTTATTGCCTATCTGGTCTACCGGCTGCTGCTGCTGGTGCGGCGGACCAACACCTCGCGGCTGCTCAAGGGTGTGCTGTTGATCCTGCTGGCCCTGTGGCTGTCCTCCGGGCGGCTGCGGGCGCTGAACTATCTGCTCAGCCATATCGTGGATATCGGTATCCTGGCTCTGCTGATCCTGTTCCAGCCGGAGATCCGGCGGGTCCTGGAGCAGATGGGGTCCAGCCGCTGGAACGTACTGGAGTTTTTTGCCCGGCCCCAGGTGGACAGGCAGAGTCTGGAGCAGGCCATCAGCCAGACGGTGGCCGCCTGCGGCGACATGAGCCGCTCCCGCACCGGCGCTTTGATCGTCTTTGAGCGGCACATCCAGCTGGACGAGGTGCTGCGAAGCGGCACCAAGCTGGACGCGGAGGTCTCCTCCGAGCTGCTGAAGAACATCTTCTTTGTCAAGGCCCCCATGCACGACGGCGCTGTTATCATCCGGCAGGGCCGGGTGTTGGGGGCGGGATGCATGCTCCCCCTGAGCCGGAATGTGAATCTGAGCCGGGATCTGGGTATGCGCCACCGGGCCGGCATCGGCATGAGCGAGAACTCCGACGCGGTGGTGGTCCTGGTCAGCGAGGAGACCGGTTCTATCTCCGTGGCGGTTGGAGGGATGCTCAAGCGCCATCTGATGTCGAACACACTGGAGCAGCTGCTGCGCAACGAGCTGCTGCCCCGGGAGGCGGATGAGGACAAGGCCGCGGGCGGGAAGCTGAAGCTGGACCGCCTGACAGGCCGCTTAAAGGGCAGGAAGGATGGTGACGGGAAGGATGAGCGATAAAACCAACAAGCTGCTGTACATCGGGCTGTCTCTGCTGATTGCCGTCATCTTCTGGTTCTTCGTGGACAGCGAGCAGGGGCATAACACCACCCAGACATACTATAATATCCCCGTTGAGTTCATCGGCGAAACCGACACTCTGCCCAGCCGTGGGCTTATGCTTACTACCGGAGCCGACGCCACGGTGGATCTGGAGCTTCGGGGTCCCCGCACAGTGATCTCCGACCTGAGCAGGGAGGATATCACTCTTCAGGTGGACCTGACCAGCATCACGGCCACGGGTACCTTTTCCATGACCTATGATCTGCTGCTTCCGGATGAAATCCCACGCAGCAGCGTCACCACGGAGCGGGCCTCCCGCTCCACCATCACCGTGACCATCGAGGAGCTCTTTGAGAAAACGGTGCCGGTGAAGGTGAGCGTGGCGGGAGAGGTGGCCGACGGCTACATTTATATGGCCGAGCGGATGATCGCGGAACCCTCTGAGCTGACCCTCAGCGGCAGGGAGGAAGACGTGGACCAGGTGGTCTCCGCCCAGGTGATGCTGGATCTCAGCGGCGCTACCTCCTCTGTAAACCAGGAGTTCGACTATATTCTTCTGGACGGGCAGGGGAACGAGGTCAGCGGGGAGAATATCACCGTCTCCAGCCGCCGCATTGAAATTTCCGCTCCTGTCTATCTTGTCAAGACGCTGGAGCTGACCGTGGACTTTACGGAGTCCCCCGGCTCTGCGCTGGAAGATCTGCAAGATTGGTATCTGGGCGTTACCTCCATTGAAGTGGCCGGAGAGGCCGCTAACCTGGAGGGAGTGGACGACATCCTTCTGGCTACCGTGGATCTGAGCACGCTCCTGTCGGATACAGAGATGCCTCTGGAAATCACGATCCCTGCTGGATGCGTCAACATCAGCGGCATCACCTCCACGACTTTGACGATCCTGTTTAAGGACACGCTGGAGACGCGGGCGTTTACTGTCAGCAATATCTCGGCCATTGGCCTGAGTCAGACGCAGAATTTCAGCCGCATGACCAACTCGGTGGAGGTCCTTCTCCGGGGCGACGCCCAGGAGCTGGAGCAGGTCACCGCCGATGATATTCGCATCGTGGTGGACTTGACACCCTATGAGGACAACGGCACCTACTCCGTCCCGGCTGTTGTTCTTGTGGACGGCCACAGCAATGTGGGCGCCGTGGGTACCTACTCTGTGGCCTGTCGGATTACCTCGAGCTAGGAGGCATTGAAAGTATGACCCAGATCGCTACCGTTACAGCGGTACCCGCTCCAGGCGTGGCGCTTGTCAGTGTAGCCAGGCAGACCGCCTGCGGCCACGACTGCGAGAACTGTCCCGGCTGCGGCGTTCAGGGAACCAGCATAACGGTCCGGGCCAGAACAGAGCTGCCGGTGGAGCCGGGGGACCGGGTGGAGCTTTCCAGCGACAGCCGGGTGCTGTCCATCGCCGCCCTGGTGTACCTGGTCCCAGTGG
Source organism: Candidatus Pelethomonas intestinigallinarum (assembly GCA_018712665.1). Lineage (GTDB taxonomy): Bacteria > Bacillota > Clostridia > Oscillospirales > Oscillospiraceae > Pelethomonas > Pelethomonas intestinigallinarum. The sequence continues at coordinate 8,545 of DVGP01000101.1, forward strand.
TTCTGTTTCTGGCGGGCTACCTGCTCTCCTGGCTTTTGCCGGAGGGGACACGGTATCTCTGTGGGGGCCTGGGTTTCGCCCTGGGCCTGCTGCTGGCCGCGGCCTGGGACCGGCGGCTGCGCCGGAGCGGCCAGGCTGTGAAACACCAGATCGTCCGGCTGCTGTAGAAGGATGTTCGGCTATGTGCGTCCCTCCCTCAGCCGCCTGAGCGAGGAGGACAAGCGGCGCTTTCACGCTGTGTACTGCGGGCTCTGCCGGGCCCTGGAGGCCCGGTGCGGCACAGCCGCCCGCTTTATCCTCAACTATGACTTTGCCTTTCTGGCGGTGCTTCTCTCACCGCCCCAGGCGCCGGAGCCCCTCCACAGGGCCTGCATGGCCCACCCCGTCGCGGGACGGGACTACTTTCCCCTCAGCGACGCTCTGGCCCTGGCGGCGGACTGCAGCGTGATCCTGGCCTGGTGGCAGCTCCAGGACGCCATCCGGGACCACGGCGCCGCGGAGAGCGTGAAATACCGGGCGGCGGCCGCCGCGCTGGGGAGGGCCTACCGCCGGGCCGGCCAGGCCCGGCCCGATTTCGACCGGGCCACCCGGGACCATTTGGAGCGGCTGGCCCGCCTGGAGGAGGAGCGATGCCCCTCCATTGACCGGGCGGCGGAGGAATTTGCCGCCCTGCTGGGAGCCATCGGCCACCAGGTGGAGGACCCCGTGCTCTCCCGGGTGCTGGAGCAGATGCTCTACCACCTGGGCCGCTGGATCTATCTGGTGGACGCGGCGGACGATTTGAAGGACGATTTCGACCGGGGCTGCTACAACCCGCTGATCTACCGTTTTGATCTGACATCCGGAGCTCTGACAGACGAGGCCAGAGAGAGCCTGGTGCTGAGCCTGGACCACTCCATCCGCCGGATGGCCGCGGCCTATGAGCTGTGGGACTTCGGTGTGTGGAGTTCGATCATTCAATCAACTGTGTACGAGGGGCTTTTCCTGGTGGGAAAGGCCGTTTTAGAGGGAACATTCCACGCCGCCGGCAGAAGATCCGGCGGCAGAGACGAGGAAAAGCTATGACCGACCCCTATCAAATCCTGAACGTGTCGCCGGACGCCTCTGACGAGGAGGTCAAAAAGGCATATCGTGAGCTGGCGAGAAAGTACCATCCGGATAATTACCACGACAATCCGCTGGCGGATCTGGCTCAGGAGAAGATGAAGGAGATCAACGCCGCCTATGACGCCATTCAGCGCCAGCGCAGCGGCCGCGGCAGTGCCGGCGGCAGCCAGAGCGCCTACCAGCGCCAGAGCTACAGCGGCTACCAGCGGCAGAGCCAGTCCTCCTACGCCGGAAACGCGGCCTTCCAGCGGGTTCGGATGGCCATTAACCGCAACGACTTGGGGATGGCGGAGCAGCTGCTGGCCCAGATCAGCGATCACGACGGGGAGTGGAACTACCTGAAGGGCACCATCTGCTATCGCCGGGGCTGGGTGGATGAGGCCAGGCGCTACTACCAGACCGCCTGTCAGATGGACCCGGGAAACGCGGAGTACCGGCAGGCCCTGAACTATGTGGAAAACGGAGGGTCCGCCTATCAGCCGGAGGGCTACGAGGTCTACTCCACCGGCTGCGGAAACGCCAACCTGTGCGGTAAGCTGGCCTGCGCCTATCTGGCCTGCAACGCCTGCTCCCTGGGGGGCATCCGCTACTGCTACTGCTGCTGAGAATGGACGCCCTTCCCTGGGAGCGTTGAGGGCTCTCCGGTGGGATGGCGATGTATTTAGGAGGGAAATATTTTGGTCAAGAGTATGACCGGCTATGGCCGGGCGAGAGAAACCAGAAACGGACGGGACATCACCGTGGAGGTCCGCAGCGTCAACAACCGCTACCTGGACTGCTCGGTGAAGATGCCCCGGGCCTATATCTTTGCGGAGGATGCGGTGAAGTCCGCCGTCCAGCGATCTGTCAGCCGGGGAAAGGTAGACGTGTTCATCACCGTGGAGTCCCTGGGGGCGGAGGAGAGCGTGGTCTCCGTCAACGAGCCTCTGGCCCGGGCCTATATCGCCGCCCTGGAGCGGCTGCGGGAGCTGGGGGACGGGGCCGTGAAGGGAAAATACGCGGCCACAGATCTGGCCCGGCTGCCGGATGTGATCACGGTGACGAAGGCGGAGGAGGACCTGGAGGCCCTCTCCGCGGATCTGGTGGCTGTGGCGGAGGACGCTCTGCGGGCCCATACCGCCATGCAGCTGACCGAGGGGGAGCGCCTGGCGGCGGATATCCTCGGCCGCCTGGATACCATTGAGGCCATCACGGCCCGGGTGGAGGCCCGCTCCCCCCAGACGGTGGCGGAGTACCGGGAGAAGCTGCTCTCCCGGATGCAGGAGGTCCTCCAGTCCGCCAGTGTGGACGAGGCCCGCATCCTCACCGAGGCGGCCATCTTCGCCGACAAGGTGGCGGTGGACGAGGAGACGGTGCGCTTGCGCAGCCACCTGGGCCAGCTGCGGGAGATGCTCCGCGGCGATGTCCCCGTGGGCCGGAAGCTGGACTTTCTCATCCAGGAGGTGAACCGGGAGTCCAACACCATCGGCTCAAAGTGCAGCGACCTGCAGATCGCCCGGGACGTGGTGGAGCTGAAGGCGGAGATCGAGAAGATCCGCGAGCAGGTCCAGAATATCGAGTAGGGAGGGAGACCATGGAGCTGGTAAATATCGGCTATGGAAGCATGATCTCCGCCCAGCGGCTCATCGCCGTGGTCAGCCCCGACTCCGCCCCCATCAAGCGGCTGATCGGGGAGGCCCGGGACCGGAGTATGCTCATTGACGCCACCTTCGGCCGCAAGACGGCGGCGGTGCTTATCATGGACAGCGACCACGTGGTCCTCTCCGGCCTTCCCTTTGAGAAGCTGGCGCCCCGCTTTGGGGTGGACCCCACGGTGTTGGAGGAGGAAGCATGAGAAGAGGCAAGACATTCATCATCTGCGGTCCCTCCGGTGTGGGGAAGGGCACCGTGGTGGCCAGGCTCCTGGCCAGCTACCCTAAGCTGTATTTTTCCGTGTCCGCCACCACCCGCCCCCCCAGACCCGGCGAGGTGGATGGGAAGCACTACCACTTCCTCTCCCGGGAGCAGTTCCAGCGGTGGATCGACGAGGACGCCTTTTTAGAGCACGCGGAGTTTGTGGGGAATCTGTACGGGACCCCCAAGCTCTACGTGGACAAGGCCATGGACCAGGGCCGGGACGTGATATTGGACATCGAGATCCAGGGGGCCGAGCAGGTCCACCGCAGGCGGCCCGAGGCCATCCGCATCTACGTGGCCCCGCCCAGCTGGGCGGAGCTGGAGCGCCGGCTCATCGGCCGGGGCACCGAGGACATGGAGAAGGTCCGCCGCCGCCTGGAGCGGGGCAAGGAGGAGTTCGCCGTGGCCCGCGACTTCGACTACTTTGTCATCAACGACACAGTGGACCGGGCGGTGGAGGAGCTGCGGGCCATTCTGCTGGCTGAGCACTGCCGCCCGGACGAGCGGATCACTCAGATCCACTGAGAGACGCTTCCGCTGTTTGTTTATTTTTGTATTCTATAATTATTTAATTTGAAGGAATGATGTTATCATGATGCTCTATCCCCCTATGAACCAGTTGACCGCCAATGTGCCCAACCGCTACCTCCTGGTGAATGTGGTGGCCCGCCGGGCCCGGCAGATCGCCCAGGAGGCGGAGGACGCCGGGGAGAAGCTGGATGTGAAGCCCGTGACTCTGGCCATTCAGGAGGTGGCGGACGGGAAGCTGTCCGTGGCCGCCGCTGACATTGTGATCACCGACGTGGAGGGCTGACGCCGGGTTTTGTCCACGTGTATAAGACTGAGAGGTACTTCCGCCGGGGAAGCCCGGCGGAAATCCTATGCTGACGGAAATCCAGGGGGGAGGCGGTGACATGGAGCAGGTGGCCCTGGTGGCTGTGGCCGCCGCGACCTACGCCATCGACAAGCCCTACGACTACCTGGTCCCCGCCTCCCTGGCGGAGCGGGCCAAGGTGGGGACCAGGGTCACAGTGCCCTTCGGACGGGGCAACCGCCCCAGCGAGGGTGTGATATTGGCCCTGCGGCAGGAGGAAAGCCGTCGCCCGGAGCTGAAGGTTCTGGCCGAGGTGCTGGACGACGAGAGCGTCCTGGGCCCGGACCAGATCAAGCTGGCTCTGTGGCTGCGGGAGCGGTACTTCTGCACCCTCTACGACGCGGTAAAAACTCTGCTGCCTGCGGGGCTGTGGTACCGGCTTCGGGAGGTATTCTCCCTGGCCGTGGACCGGGAGACGGCTCTGGACAGCGGCAAAAATGATCGGGAGAGCCGGGTTTTGGAGACTCTGGCGGCCCACGGAGGCTCCGCGGAGCTGGAGACGGTGAAGCTCGCCTGCGGCGAGGACGCCGCCGGCGTCCTTCGGGAGCTGTGCCGCCGGGGGCTGGTCTCCCGCCAGACCACGGCAAAGCGGAAGATCTCCGACAAGGTGGTCAAGCGGGTCACTCTGGCGGTGAGCCCGGAGGAGGCTTTGGCCGCTGTGGAGCCACGGCGGCGCGCCGCGCCTCTGCGGTACGAGGTGATCCGCCTCCTGGCCGCCGCCGGCAGCGGCATCGCCAGCGACATCTGCTATTTTACCGGCGCCTCTGCCCGAACCATCACGGGGCTGGAAAAAAGCGGCCTTGTCACCATCACGGAGGAGGAGGCCTTCCGGGTGCCCAAGGTCTCCCAGGGGGAGGCGGGGCCCATTGTCCTCACCGGGGAGCAGCAGGCGGTCTATGACGCCGCTGTCCAAACTCTGGACACGGGCAAGGCCTCCTGCGCCCTCCTCTACGGCGTCACCGGCAGCGGAAAGACCGCGGTCTACATCCGTCTGCTCCAGGAGGTGGTCCGCCGGGGCAGGCGGGGCATGATCCTGGTGCCGGAGATCGCCCTGACCCCCCAGATGATGGCCCGGTTCTCCGCCCACTTCGGGGACCGGGTGGCCATGCTCCACAGCGGCCTGCGGCTCAGCGAGCGGTACGACCAGTGGAAGCGGGTCCGGCGGGGAGACGTGGACGTGGTGCTGGGCACCCGCAGCGCGGTGTTCGCCCCGCTGGAGGATCTGGGTATGATCATCCTGGACGAGGAGCACGAGGACAGCTACCAGTCGGAGAACCCGCCCCGGTACCATGCCCGGGACGTGGCCAAGTTTCTCTGCGCCCAGCACGGCGCGATGCTGCTGCTGGGCTCCGCCACTCCCTCGGTGGAGAGCACCTGGCAGGCCCAGCGGGGGGCGTACCAGAAGCTGATCCTCCGCAGCCGCTACAACAGGCAGCCCCTGCCCCGGGTCCTCATCGCGGACCTGCGGGAGGAGGTCCGCTCCGGCAACACCGGCACCATCAGCGCCCCGCTTCGGGAGGAGCTGGCGGAGAACCTCCGCCGGGGGGAGCAGAGCATTCTCTTTCTCAACCGCCGGGGCAGCAGCCGGATGCTGCTGTGCGGAGAGTGCGGGGCGGTGCCGGAGTGTCCCCGGTGCAGTGTGCCCCTGACCTACCACAGCGCCAACGGCCGGCTCATGTGCCACTACTGCGGCCACTCCGAGCGGGCCCGGGAGCGGTGCGATGAGTGCGGCGGGCTGATGAAGCACGTGGGGGCCGGCACCCAGAAGGTGGAGGAGGAGCTCCACCAGCTCTTTCCGGAGGCGGAGGTCCTCCGCATGGACGCGGACACTGTCTCCGGGAACCACGAGGCCCTGCTCCATCGGTTCGAGACAAAGAAGATCCCTATTCTCCTGGGTACCCAGATGGTGGCCAAGGGGTTAGATTTCGAGAACGTGACCCTGGTGGGGGTCCTGGCGGCGGACCTGAGCCTCTACATGGACAACTACCGGGCCGCCGAGAGGACCTTCAGCCTGCTGACCCAGGTGGTGGGCCGGGCGGGCCGGGGCAGCAAGGACGGCCGGGCGGTGATCCAGACCTTCACCCCGGACAACGAGGTCATCACCAGCGCCGCCCACCAGGACTACAACACCTTCTACGCCGGGGAGATCCGCATCCGCCGGGCCCGGCGGTACCCGCCCTTTGCCGACATCTTTACCCTGACGGTGTCGGGGCCGGAGGAGGGGCGGGTACTGCGGGCGGCGGCAGAGCTGCGGGACGCCATGCGTACCGCGGTCCAGTACCCCAGCCTGTCCAACATGGAGGTGGAGATCCTGGGCCCGGCCCCGGCGCCGGTGGTAAAGGTCAACAACCGCTACCGCTACCGGGTCCTGTGGATCGGCCGCAATGACCACGCCACCCGGGAGGTGCTGGCCTACTATGTCCGGGCCTTCCACCAGAAGAAGGAGAACCGGGGGATGAACCTGTTTGTAGACTGCAATGGGGCCGACTGAGGCCGCCGGGGAAGCACCGGCAAAGAATGGGCCCGGCGGTTAAGTCCGGGCAGAGGAGGATATACTGTTATGGCGACCAGAAAAATCGTAATTCAGGGGGATGAGCTCCTAACAAAGAAGTGCCGCCCGGTGACGGAATTCAACCCGCGGCTCCACCAGCTGCTGGACGACATGGCCGACACCCTGGAGGAAGCCCAGGGGGCGGGCTTGGCCGCGCCCCAGGTGGGTATCCTGCGCCGCGCGGTGCTCGTGATCGACGATGACGACAAGGTCATGGAGCTCATCAATCCGGAGATTCTTCTTCAGGAGGGGGAGCAGACCGGGCCGGAGGGCTGTCTCAGCGTCCCCGGGAAGTTCGGCATGGTCACCCGGCCCAACCATGTGCGGGTCCGGGCGCAGGACAGATACGGCAACTGGTTCGAGGCGGAGGGCGAGGGCCTGGTGGCCCGGTGCTTCTGCCACGAGATCGAGCACCTGGACGGCCACCTGTACACCGAGCACATCGACCGATTCCTCACCGACGAGGAGCTGGAGGCGTACTATCGGGAACAGGGATATGAGATGCCGGACGGGGAGGATGAGGCGGAGTAATGCGCGTCGTATTTATGGGTACCCCCGAGTTTGCCGTAGCCGTACTGCGGCAGATCGTGGAGGCCGGGTGGGATGTGGCAGCGGCCTACACCCAGCCGGATAAGCCGAAAAATCGCGGGATGAAGCTGGTCCCAACTCCTGTGAAGGAGTATGCCTTAACGCAGAATATCCCCGTTTACCAGCCCCAGTCCTGCCGGGACGAGGCGGTTTTGGAGGAGCTTCGGGCTCTGGAGCCCGATGTGATCGTGGTGGCGGCCTACGGCAAGCTCCTGCCCCAGGCCCTGCTGGACATCCCCAAGGTGGCCATCATCAACGTCCACTCCTCCATCCTGCCCCAGTACCGTGGGGCGGCCCCCATCAACTGGGCCATCCTCAACGGGGACACTGAGACCGGCGTCACCATCCAGTACATGGCCGCCGAGCTGGACGCGGGGGACATCCTGCTGGTGAAGAGGACCCCCATCGGTCCGGAGGAGGACGCCGCGGAGCTCTACGCCCGTCTGGCGGAGCTGGGCGGGGCGGCGGCCTGCGAGGCGTTGTCCCTGCTGGCGGCGGGGAACGCGCCCCGGACCCCTCAGGTCTACGGTCCCCAGTACCAGTACGCCTCCATGCTCTCCCGGGATATGTCCCCCCTGGACTGGTCCCGGCCTGCCCAGGCCCTGGTCAATCAGGTCCGGGGGCTGATCCCCTGGCCCTGCGCCGTCACGGAGGTGGCGGGGGTCCGCTGGAAGGTCTACCGGGCCCATGTGGGGCCGGAGACCAACAGGGCCCCGGGGACCATCCTCTCCGCGGGAAAGGACGGCGTGGCCGTGGCCTGCGGCGACGGCAAAAGCCTGGTCATCACCCAGCTCCAGGCCGACGGCGGGAAGCGGATGGCGGCGGCGGACTATCTCCGGGGACACCCCATTACCGTGTGATCCGCCGCAGGCAGCGAGAAAAAGGAGCCTTTTCATGCATTACTTTTACTATGATACCACCTATTGGATTGTACTGATTCCAGTAATCCTTTTGTCGGTCTACGCCCAGGTCCAGGTCAGCGGGAGCTTTGACCGCTACAGCCGGGTCCGCAACCGGCGGCGGATCACCGGGGCCCAGGCGGCCTACGAGGTCCTTCGGGTCCACGGGATCACCGACGTGGCCATCCGCCCCTGCCGGGGGAAGCTGACGGACCACTACGATCCCAGAGACAACACCATCTATCTGTCGGAGCCGGTGTACAACAGCGACACCGTGGCGGCGGTGGGTGTGGCCGCCCACGAGGCTGGCCACGCGGTGCAGTACGCCGTGGGCTACGGCCCCGTCCGGGTGCGCACCGCCATCATCCCCGTCACCCAGTTCGGCTCCCAGTTCGCCTTCGTAGCTCTGGTGCTGGGGTTGGTGCTGTACATTCAGCCCATTTTCGCCATCGGCATCGTCCTCTTTGCCCTGACCACGATTTTCCAGCTGGTGACCCTGCCGGTGGAGTTCGACGCCTCCGCCCGGGCCATCGGCACCATCGAGGGCGGCGGTCTGCTGGACGAGGAGGAGCAGCGGGGGGCCAAGAAGGTCCTCCGGTCGGCGGCCCTCACCTATGTGGCGGCCCTGCTCATGTCCCTGGTGCAGCTTCTGCGCTATCTTCTGATTTTTGCCGGCCGGGACAGCCGGCACAGATGACGGGCCGGGAGGCGGCCCTGCAGGTCCTGACCGCCTGCAGGCGCCTGGACGCCTGGTCCGACGGCAGCCTGAAGGCCGCCGTCCGGGGCCTTGACCGGCGGGAGGCGGCCTTTGCCGCCCGCCTGACCTACGGTGTGCTCCAGAACCGTGCACTGCTGGACTTCTACCTCGGTCAGTACTGCGACCAGAGCTTTGAGAAGCTGGAGCCCTTCATCCGGGACGTGCTGCGCTTGGGGGCTTACCAGATCCTGCTGATGGACCGGGTGCCGGACAGCGCCGCCGTCAGTCAGGCGGTGGAGATGGTCAAGCATCACCGCCGCCAGCGGGCCGCCGGCATGGTCAACGCCGTGCTTCGCCGTCTCAGCGGGGAGAAGGACAGTCTGCCCGCCATCCCGAGAGGGGATGAGGCGGAGTATCTCTCCCTCCGCTACAGCCACCCGATGTGGCTGACGGAGCGGCTTCTGGACTTGCTGGGGATGGAGGAGGCGGAGGAATTTCTCCGCCTGGACAACGAGCCCGCTCCTGTGGTGGTCCAGCGCAACCCGCTCCGCTGCGGCAGGGAGGAATTTGTAAAGTATTGGGAGCAGGCCGGCGCCTCCCTGGAGGCCCACCCTTGGATGTCGGACTGCTGGCTCCTCACCGGGGCCGGGGACCTGGAGGAACAGGCCGCCTTTCAGGAGGGCTGGTTCCTGGTCCAGGACGCCGCCGCGAAGGCCGCCGTGCTGGCGGCGGGGCCGAAGCCCGGCCAGCGGGTGCTGGACGTGTGCGCCGCCCCGGGCGGCAAGACTTTCTCCGCCGCCATGGCCATGGAGGACCGGGGGGAGATCATCTCCTGCGACATCCACCCCCACAAGCTGGCCCTCATTGAGAAGGGGGCGGAGCGCCTGGGGCTTGCCTGTGTCCGCACCGAGCTGGCTGACGGCAGGGAAAACCGGGCGGCGTGGAACGAGAGCTTTGATCTGGTGCTGTGCGACGTGCCCTGCTCGGGCCTTGGCATCATCCGCAAGAAGCCGGATATCCGCTACAAGGATTTGGAGAAGCTGGCGGGCCTGCCCCGGGTCCAGCGGGCCATCCTGGACAACGCCTGCCGCTATGTGCGGCCCGGCGGTGTTCTGCTCTACGCCACATGCACCATTTTACCGGAGGAAAACAGCCGGGTGACGGCGGCCTTTCTTGCCGCGCACCCTGACTTTCATCAGGAGCCCTTCCGTCTGCCGGGAGGGGAGGAGACAGATGGGAGCCTGACCCTGTGGCCCCAGCGCCACGGCACGGACGGCTTCTACATCTGCAAAATGAGGAGATCATGAGGGAAGACATCAAATCCATGACCCAGGAGGAGATCGCCCAGGCCATGGCGGCCAGGGGGGAGAAGCCCTTCCGGGGCAGGCAGATCTTTGCCTGGCTCCACCGGGGCGTCCGCTCCTTCGAGGAGATGACGGACATTGGAAAGGACCTGCGGCGGAAGCTGGAGGGGGCCTTTTACATAACCGCCCCCGCTGTGGAGCGCAAACAGGTGTCCCGGCTGGACGGCACGGTGAAATACCTGTGGCGCTTAGGGGACGGCAACTGCATCGAGACGGTGCTTATGAGCTACCACCACGGCAACACGGTATGTGTCTCCAGCCAGGTGGGCTGCCGCATGGGCTGCGCCTTCTGCGCCTCCACCCTGGGTGGGAAGGTCCGGGATCTGCGGCCCTCGGAGATCCTGGATCAGGTGCTGTTTACCCAGCTGGACAGCGGCAAGAATATCAGCAACATCGTCCTTATGGGTATCGGCGAGCCCCTGGACAACCTGGACAACGTGCTCCGGTTCCTGGAGCTGGTGAACCATCCCCAGGGGCTGAACATCGGTATGCGGCACATCAGCCTCTCCACCTGCGGCATCCTGCCGGGCATCCGGCGTCTGGGGGAGCTGGGATTGCAGTTGACGCTCAGCGTGTCCCTCCATGCTCCGGACAGCGAGACCCGCAGCCGGATCATGCCGGTGAACCGGGCTTACGATGTGGACGAGCTGTTCAAGGCATGTCACGAGTATTTTCAGAGGACCGGCCGGCGGATCAGCTTTGAGTACGCTATGATCGACGGCGTTAACGACCACGACTGGCAGGCGGACATGATCGCGGCGAAGCTGCGGGGGATGCCGGGCCATGTGAATCTGATCCCGCTCAACGATGTGGCGGAAAGTCCGCTGAAGCCCAGCCGCCGGGTGCGCCAGTTCCAGCAGCGGCTGGAGGGCCGTGGCGTCACCGCTACCGTGCGGCGGAGCCTGGGCGGCGATATCGACGCCTCCTGTGGACAGCTCCGCCGGAAGGCCATGGAGGAAGAAAAAAAGGAGAACGAACGATGATGAAAGTGTGGGGCTTGACAGACATCGGACTTGTTCGAAAGGAAAATCAGGATGCCTACGCCGTCCGCACCAACGAGGAGAGCGGTCATCTGGTGTGTGTGGTCTGCGACGGTATGGGCGGACCAAAGGGCGGAAGTCTGGCCAGCACCCTGGCGGTGGAGACCTTCCTGGACTCCTGCCTTGCCAATCTTCGGCCGGGGATGGATCCCGGGGAGGTCCAGGCGGTGGCGGAGTTCGCCGCCGCCGCCGCCAACAGCGTCATCTACCAGCGGTCTCTGGAGGATCCCGGGCTCCGGGGCATGGGCACTACCCTGGTCTCCGCGATCGCTTGGGAAGACCAGGCACTTCTCAGCAATGTGGGGGACAGCCGGGCCTATCTGATCCATCCGGACAGCGCTCTGGAGTCCGCCGGAATGCGGCGTGTCACCAAGGACCACTCTCTGGTGGAGCATCTGGTGGACATAGGCAATATCACCGAAGAGGAGGCCCGGGTTCACCCGGACCGAAATCTGATCACCCGGGCCCTGGGACCGGAGGCGGAGACACGCAGCGACAGCTATCTGGTCCGCCTCCATCCGGGGGACTGCATCCTGCTGTGCACCGACGGCCTGACCGAGACGGCCACAGACCAGGAGATTGAGCAGGAGATCCTCTTCCGGGAGGACAAGAACGGCTGCCTGGACCGGCTGCTGGCGCTGGCCATGCGCCGGGGAGCCGCGGACAACGTCACCGCAGTGCTGCTGCAGCAGCAGTGAGACGACCACAGGGAAGAAAGGACACTTGACTATGGAACGATACATAGGAAAGATGCTTGACAACCGCTACGAGATCCTGGAGGTAATCGGTACCGGGGGGATGGCGGTGGTGTTTAAAGCCAAGTGCCACCGGCTCAACCGCCTGGTCGCCATCAAAATGCTGAAGAAGGATCTCAGCGATGACGCGGAGTTCCGCCGCCGGTTCCACGACGAGTCCCAGGCTGTCGCCATGCTCTCCCACCCCAACATTGTCGCTATCTACGACGTGAGCCGCGGCGGGGATATGGACTATATCGTCATGGAGCTCATTGACGGTATTACCCTCAAGCAGTATATGGAGCGGCGGGGCCGGCTGAACTGGCCGGAGGCCCTCCATTTCATCACTCAGATCATGAAGGGGCTCAGCCACGCCCACAGCCGGGGCATCATCCACCGGGATATCAAGCCCCAGAACATCATGGTCCTCCGGGATGGGACAGTGAAGGTAACGGACTTCGGCATCGCCTGCCTCTCCAACGGCTCCCATCCCTCCAACGAGGCCATCGGCTCCGCCCACTATATCTCCCCGGAGCAGGCCAAGGGGGACTACACCGACAACCGCAGCGATATCTACTCCGCCGGCGTGGTGCTCTACGAGATGCTCACCAGCCGCCTGCCCTTCGACGGAGACAATCCGGTGTCTATTGCCATCCAGCACTTCTCCGCCGTGCCCCTCAGCCCCAGGGAGATCAATCCCGACATCCCGGAGGCACTGGAGCAGATCTGCATGAAGGCCATGGCCGCTGACCGCAACCGCCGCTACGCCACCGCCGACGAAATGCTGGCGGATCTGGAGAGTTTCCGCAAGGACCCCACCCTCAGCTTTGAGTATTCCGTGGAGGATCTGCAAAAGGATGGGCGGGAGGACGATGAGCCAACCCAGTATATCCCCAATGTGGCGGCGACCCGCGGCAAGCAGCCCCATATTCCCGCTCCCCCTCCGCCTCCTGCGGAGGAGGAAGAGGAGGAGAGGCCCAGGAGCAACTGGTGGAAGATTCTGATCCTTATTGTGGTCATCGCCGCGGCGGGATACTTCGGCGCCACACGGATCTACCAGTCCATTATAGATAGCTTCACCACCACCCAGTCCACCGAGTACACTGTTCCCTCGGTGGTTGGGCAGAAGGTTGAGGACGCGAGAGCTCTGCCGGAGGTGGAAGGGGTCTTTGCCATTGTAGAGGAGGACTACGAGTACAGCAGCGAGTATGAGGAGGGCGTCATCATCAAACAGAGCCCCGACGCAGGTGTTACTAGAAAATCTCCCAACGGGGAGCTGATCACCATCAATGTCACCGTCAGCCAGGGCGCCCGCTCCGGCACTATGCCCAACCTGATCGGGCAGGAGTCCAGAGCCGCCCGCCTGGTCCTGGAACAGGACGACGATCTGGATGATCTGAATCTTGTGATTGTGGAGGGGGAGAGCGCCTACGATGACGATGTAGAGGCCGGGCATGTCCTCCGCACAGACCCCGCCGCCGGGGAGCCTCTGGCGGAGGGAGACACGGTGACGCTGCATCTCAGCCTGGGTCCGGAGATCAAGTATGTGACGATGATCCCCTGTGTGGGCCAATCCATGGAGTGGGTCCAGCAGCAGATGGATTCTCTGGGGCTGGTGGCCAGCTTTGAGGCTGTAGAGGGCTCCGAGGCTGAGGGCACCGTCCTGACTCAGAGCGTAGAGACCGGGGAAAAGATCGCCGAGGGCAGCACTGTCACCTTTACCTACAGTGATGGAGAGAAGCTTCTGGAGGCCATGGTCAGCTTCCTGGTGCCGGAGAGCGATGACCAGGTCACCGTGGAGGTCTATCTGGATACCACCCTGGTCTTTGAGAGCGACCTTGCCGGGGACTACAGTGCCGAACATGGCCCGCTGGAGATCCCGGTCTTTGCCAAGGCCGGCACCTACCAGCTCAGGATCTATGTAGACGGCCGGCTCCGGGAGGACAGGGAGATTGTGTTCAGTGAGTAGAGGACAGATCCGAAAGGCCCTCAGCGGCTTTTACTACGTGGACACCGGCGGTGAGACTCTTACCTGCCGTGCCAGGGG
>DVGP01000102.1 GCA_018712665.1 Candidatus Pelethomonas intestinigallinarum
CGCATGGACCGGAGGGGCGCGTCCGCCGCCGAGGTCATCATCATGCGGAATCGGGGATCGCTGTAGTCCCGCCGCCAGCCGAAGGAGGCGGAGACGCCCAGCTCGATCCCCCGAAATACCAGGGCCATAAACCGGGAGGTCTCCTTCATCTCCAAGACAGTGTGCTCCATGGTGAACTCCCCCTTCCGGGGCGGGGGCGGAATCCCTTCCGCCACGGGCCGGCCCAGCAGCGCCTCCCAGTCCCGGTGGGAGGGTGTCCCCCGCGGATGCTGGTACCAATCCGGCGCGGCGGTGAGGGCAGCGGGCACGGAGCCCGGCAGGGTGATCTCGCCTGAGAGGGGGAGGTCCTGGCTGCTGGGGCCCACATACACCCGGTAGGCGCCGCCGGGGACCTGCCAGCCCTCCGCCCACAGGGCGAAGGCCCGGTCCTCCAGGGTGAACCGCACCTCCCGGACCTCCCCCGGTTCCAGGGATAGTTTCGTGAAGGCCCGGAGCTCCAGAGCCGGGCGGTACCCCTGCCCGGAGGGCGGGGCCACGTAGAGCTGAACAATCTCTTTCCCCGGCCGGGAGCCGGTATTTTGCACCCTGCACCGAACCTCCCGGCCCCGGATGGTGAGGCCGCTGTAGGTGAAGGCGGTGTAGCTCAGGCCGTGGCCGAAGGGGAAGCGGACGGGAACGCGGGCGCTGGTGTAGTAGCGGTACCCCACGTAGAGCCCCTCCCGGTAGTGGGCGTCCCGCCGTTTCCCCGCGTAAAAACCGGCGCTGGGGCAGTCCCCATAGCGGATGGGCCAGCTCTCCGCCAGCTTCCCGCTGGGGATGGCACGACCGAAGAGCAGGTCCGCCGCCGCCTGGCCCCCGGCCTGGCCGGGGAGGCCCAGGTATAAAATGGCCCGGACCTTGTCCGCCCAGGGCAGTTCCACCGGGCTGCCGCACAGCAGCACCACAGCGGTGTTGGGGTTGGCCCCGGCCACCGCCTCCACCAGGGCGTTGTGGCCCACCGGCAGACCCATGTGGGGCCGGTCGAACCCCTCGGACTCGAATCGCTCCGGGAGTCCGACGAAGACCACTGCCGCGGAAGCTCTTCTCGCCGCCTGGACCGCCTGGTCCAGCAGCTCTTGGGAGGTGTCCCCGTTCTCGCCGCACCCGGGGACGAAGGGGATCTCCGGGCAGGCGCCGGTGGGCTGCGTCAGCCGCCACGGATCGATGCGGCTGCTGCCGGAGCCCTGGTACCGCATGTCCCCGGCCATATGGCCGATGAACACCACGGGAGACTTCTCGTCCAGGGGCAGCAGGTCCCCGTCGTTCTTCAGCAGCACGGCGCTCTCCGCCGCCGCCCGGCGGGCCAGGGCGTGGTGGACCTCCATGTCCGCCGCCGGAGCGGTCCGGCGGGTCTTCACCGCCCGGTCCATCAGCTCCAGAACCCGGCGGGCGCTCCGGTCCAGGTCGGCGCCGTCCAGGGCCCCGGTCTCCGCCGCCCGGCGGCAGGCCCCCGCCATATAGCCGGAGCCGCCGGGCATCATCAGGTCGCACCCCGCCCCAAAGGCGGCGATCCGGTCCGACATGCCGCCCCAGTCGGTGACCACCGCGCCGTCAAAGCCCCACTCCTCCCGGAGAATGTCCGTCAGGAGCTCCCGGTTCTCGGCGCAGTGGACGCCGTTGATCTTGTTGTAGGCGCTCATCACGGCGGCGGGGCGGCTCTCCCTGACTACGATCTCAAAGGCGGTGAGATAGAGCTCCCGCAGGGTCCGCTCATCCAACACGCTGTCGGAGGCGAAGCGCTTGTGCTCCTGGCTGTTGCAGGCGAAATGCTTCATGCAGGCCTCCGGCCCGGCGGACTGGAGCCCCCGGACCCAGGCGGCCCCCAGCTTCCCCGCCAGAAGCGGGTCCTCGGAGAAGTACTCAAAATTGCGGCCGCACAGGGGGCCGCGCTTGAGGTTCACCCCCGGCCCCAGCACCAGGTCAACGCCCTCTCCCACGGCCTCCTCGCCGATGGCCCGGCCAATGTCGGAGAGCAGCGCCTCGTCCCAGGAGCAGGCCGTGGTCACGGCGGAGGGGAAGCAGGTGGCGGGAACCGCCGGGTCCACCCCCAGCATGTCGCCGGCCTTTTTCTGCTTGCGCAGACCGTGGGGGCCGTCGGCCATGGTCAGGGCGGGGAGCTCCTGATCCGACAGGTCCCGGGTGTGCCAGAAGTCCGCCCCTTCGCACAAGTCGATTTTTTCTTTTGTTGGCAGTTTTTTCAGCAAGGTATCCAGATCCATGGGCCTTCGCACCTCTCCCGCGTATCAAAAGTAGAGCAGCAGAAAGGCGCGGCGCCGTCAGAGCGCCGCGCCTTTTAATCAGGTGCCGCTGTGGTTACTCGTAGAGCAGGTCATCGTCGTAGTCGTCAAACTCCGCGCAGCCGCCCCGGCACTTCTTGGACAGAGCCTCCTTGCAGGCGCAGCCGCCGGCCAGGAGCTTGTCCCAGTAGCCGGCCAGCAGGCAGATCAGACCGGCCAAAGCCAGAGCCAGGCCGACGATTTTCAATACGCAACGCCAAGTAAGCTTCATAGCTGAAACCTCCCACTTTGTACTGTAAGCTTTAGTATACATCAAAACAGCGGGAAATACAATATTTTTTTAACCATATCTCGGACACATAGGCAGTTTGGGACAGAGATCGCCGGTTCCGGCGCTCCAACTTCGGCGGTTTTTTCACAATAGCACTTGCTTTTGCCCCAAAATTTTAGTATCATGATAAGCAGGAAACGATGGCTTTCTGAAATTATATAACATAGGAGGAAACCCATTATGGCTCTGACCAACAACCAGGCCGTTCTCAGCTGGATTGACGAGATGGCCAAGATGACCCAGCCCGATCAGATCGTGTGGATCGACGGCTCCCAGGAGCAGATCGACGCGCTGCGGGCTGAGGCCTGCTCCACCGGCGAGCTGGAGAAGCTCAACCAGGAGCTGCTGCCCGACTGCTACCTCCACCGCACCGCCGTCAACGACGTGGCCCGCGTGGAGGACCGGACCTTCATCTGCTGCGAGAAGAAGGAGAACGCCGGCCCCACCAACAACTGGATGGACCCCAAGGAGATGCACGAGAAGCTGAACAAGCTCTACACCGGCGCCATGAAGGGCCGCACCATGTACGTCATCCCCTACTCCATGGGCGTCGTCGGCTCCCCCTTCGCCAAGTACGGCATTGAGCTGACCGACTCTATCTACGTGGTGCTGAACATGTGCATCATGACCCGCGTGGGCGCCAACGTGGCCGCCCTGCTGGATGAGACCTTCGTCAAGGGCCTCCACGCCAAGGCCGACATCGACCCGGAGAACCGCTACATTGTCCAGTTCCCCGAGGAGAACACCATCATGTCCGTCAACTCCGGCTACGGCGGAAACGTGCTGCTGGGCAAGAAGTGCTTCGCCCTGCGTATCGCCTCCTACCTGGGCCACAAGCAGGGCTGGATGGCCGAGCACATGCTGATCCTGGGCCTGGAGAATCCCCAGGGCGAGGTCCGCTACCTGGCCGCCGCCTTCCCCTCCGCCTGCGGCAAGACCAACCTGGCCATGCTCATTCCTCCCGCCGCCTACCGTGAGAAGGGCTGGAAGGTCTGGTGCGTGGGCGACGACATCGCCTGGATCCGCGTGGGCGAGGACGGCCGCCTGTGGGCCATGAACCCCGAGTACGGCTTCTTCGGCGTTGCCCCCGGCACCAACGAGAAGTCCAATCCCAACGCCCTGGCCTCCACCCGGAAGGGCACCATCTTCACCAACGTGGCCCACAATCTGGACAACAACACCGTTTGGTGGGAGGGCCTGGACAAGAATCCTCCCGAGAACGCTGTGGACTGGAAGGGCAACCCCTGGAACGGCAAGACCTCCACGGAGAAGGGCGCTCACCCCAACAGCCGCTTCACCGCTCCCGCCAAGAACTGCCCCTGCATCTCCCCCGAGTTCGAGAATCCCAAGGGCGTGCCCCTGAGCGCCATCGTCTTCGGCGGCCGCCGGGCCAAAACCGCTCCCCTGGTCTACCAGGCCCGCGACTGGGCCCACGGCGTGTTCGTCGGCTCCATCATGGCCTCTGAGACCACCGCCGCCGCCGCCGGCGCTGTGGGCGTGGTCCGCCGCGATCCCATGGCCATGCTGCCCTTCTGCGGCTACCACATGGCTGACTACTGGCAGCACTGGCTGGATATGGGCAAGAAGGTGGACGCCGACAAGCTGCCCAAGATCTTCAACGTCAACTGGTTCCGCACCGACGACGAGGGCCACTTCATTTGGCCCGGCTTCGGCGACAACATGCGTGTCCTGGAGTGGATCATGAAGCGCGCCTTCAACGAGACCGACGCCGTGGAGACCGCCATCGGCTACCAGCCCAAGGCCGAGGACATCAACCTGGAGGGTCTGGACATCTCCAAGGAGACCGTCGAGGGCCTGCTGGGCGTGGACAAGGATCTGTGGCGCGAGGAGGCCAAGGGCATCCACGAGTTCTACAACAAGTTTGACGGCAAGGTTCCCCAGGAGCTGCTGAACGAGCTGGCCAAGCTGGAGGAAAATCTGAAGTAATTTCTGTCAGGTCCACCCGTCTGTGATCAGAAACAAGGGCGCCCCATCCGAACGGATGGGGCGCTCTTTGCATTATCATCTTTCGTTTTGCACTTCCGCCAGCTCCGCCGGGGCGATTCGCGCCGCCCGGACGGGAACGCCCGCCTCCGCCGGGCAGACCGCCACAAGATACCCGGGCAGGAGATCGTCCAGCCGCCGGCAGGCGGCGTCCGGGCCCTCCGGGCCCAGGAGAAACTCCAGTCCCCGCCCCGCCCGCTTGGCCGTGGCCTCCCGGGCGGTCCACAGGCGGAAAAATTCCTCGTCGGTCATCCCCGCCCCCAGGCGGCGGGGGGCGGGCCGCAGGAGCTCCACGTCCACCCCCACCTCCCGGTCATGGACGGCGCAGACCGCCGCGCCGTGGCTGTGGCTGAGGCTGAAGCGGACCTGGGGCAGGTCCGGGAAGAAAGGCTTGCCCCCCGGCGCTCTCTCCATCCGGGGCAGGGGATCGATCCCCAGCTCCCGGCGGAGGGCAAGGGCCAACAGGGCCCGGGCGGCGGCCCGCTCCCTCCCCTCCCCGCAGATCACGCCGCAGACCAGAACCGCCCGGCCGCTCATCTGTGGTGGTAGACCTTTTTGTCCAGGGCGAAGATCCGCTTGCTGAAGGCCCCCTCGGGCACCTCCTCCAACGTCTCCCGGTAGATCTCCATGCGGCTGTCCATGGTGTCGATGAGGCTCAAAAGCTCCGCCTCGGCGCACATGGGCACCACCGCCGCGCCGAACTCCGGCTGGCCGTGGTGGCTGAGGAGCATGTGCTGGAGCAGCACGCTCTTCTCCTCCGGCATCCCCAGCTCCTCCGCCAGCCGGGCCGCGTCCCCGGCTCCCATGACCAGGTGGCCCAGGAGCTGACCCTTCACCGAGTACTCCGTCACCAGTCCCAGCTCCGAGAAAGAGAACTCCTCCGCCTTGGCCAGATCGTGGCACAGCGTCCCCGCCAGCAGCAGGCTCCGGTCTACCGTGTCCTTGTAGAGGCCCGAGAGGAAGTCCGCCGCCCGAAGCATGGTCCAGGTGTGCATCATCAGTCCGCCCAGGAAACCGTGGTGGACACTCTTGGCCGCAGGGATGGTCCGAAGGGCCTCCCCCTTCCGCCGCAGCGTCTCCTGGCACAGGACCCGGTAGTCCCGATCCTCAATGCTCTCCACGATCCGGCGGATGTGGTCCATGGTCTTGTCCGCGTCGATGGGGGCGGTCGGCACCAGGCGACTCAGATCCACCGCGTCGTTCTCCCCGGCCAGACGGATGCGCTCAATGGTGAGCTGCGGCGCCCCCCGGAACTCCGACACCGTCCCCCGGATCTTCACCACCTTCCCCTCGTCGGCGGCGGAGATGGGGCCGGCGTAATCCCAGGCCTTGGCGTCTATCACGCCGGAGCGGTCCGCCACCGACGCCGCCAGAAAGGGCTTGCCGCTGTTGGAGGTCCGGCTCTGGGCGGTGCGCAGGGCGAAATAGCCCTCCACCTGGTCCCCCGGCAGCATGTCCCGGATCATCTTGTTGTATTCCATCGTCCTCTCGTCTTCCTTTCCGCGCTTCACTGCGACGGGGGACGGAACG
>DVGP01000103.1 GCA_018712665.1 Candidatus Pelethomonas intestinigallinarum
ACCCTCTCCGACGCGGTGGACCTGGCGGTGTTCCTCAATAAGACGGGCCGCCAGCCGGAGCAGGTCCAGGATTTCTACCCCACCCCCGGGACCCTCTCCACCTGTATGTGGTACACGGAGATCGACCCCCGGACCATGGAGCCGGTGTACGTGGCCAAGAGCCCCCACGACAAGGCCCTCCAGAGGGCCCTCCTCCAGTGGAAGCGGCCGGAGCTGCGGCGGCTGGTGACGGAGGCTCTCTATAAGGCGGGCCGGGAGGATCTCATCGGCTACGGCAAGAACTGCCTGATCCGCCCCCTCCACGGCGGACCCGCCGCCGGGCCCGCCAGGGACCGGAAGGAGCTCTCCCCCCGCGCCGGCGGCAGGCCGGGCCGGGTGGAGAAAACGGGCGCGGCAAAGGGCAAAAGCGCCGGCAACGGCCGGGGCTCCCGCTCCGGGGAGCGGCCCGCCGCCGGAAGATGGGACAAGAAGGACCGCCGGGAGGGCAGAAGCTCCCGGGGCGGCAGGAGGTAAGCCATGATCTATATGGGACGGTACGACTCCCCCCTGGGTCCCATCACCCTGGCGGGGGAGGACGGAGCCCTCACCGGGCTGTGGTTCGACGGACAGAAGTACTTCGGCGCGGGTCTGCCCGCCGGGACTCCGGAGGGGGAACCTCCGGTGTTCCGGCAGGTCCGGGCCTGGCTGGACCGCTACTTCCGCGGGGAGGACCCGGGCCCCGCGCCGCCCCTGGCTCCGGCGGGGACTGCCTTCCAGCGGGCGGTGTGGGAGGTCCTGCGGGAGATCCCCTACGGCCGGACGGCCACCTACGGCCAGGTGGCCCAGGCGGCGGGCCGCGGGCTGGGGCGGAACACCTCCCCCCGGGCGGCGGGGAGCGCCGTAGGCCGCAACCCCATCTCCCTCCTAATCCCCTGCCACCGGGTGGTGGGGGCCGGCGGCAGCCTCACCGGCTACGCCGGGGGCCTGGAGCGGAAGGAGGCGTTGCTGAAGCTGGAGGGCGCAGAAATTTTTCTTGACAACCGTCGAAAGATGGTGTAGAGTACAAAGCAAGTGAATAGAAAAGCGATGACGAAGACGGACGAGGCAGGTCTGCTTTCAGAGAGCCGGGGGCGGTGGAAGCCCGGCAGCAAGAGGTCTCAATGTCCCATCCCTTCCGAGCTGGAGGGCTGAACCCCCGACGCGGGTCAGTAGGTTCCTCCCGTGACTGCCGCGTCAGGGCATAGGGCTTGTTGGAGCCTGAAGGGGCGTCTCCTGTTTGGGAGCGCAATTTGAGTGGTACCGCGGGTATTGTATACTCGTCTCAAAGAGTTTTCTTTGAGACGAGTTTTTTGTTTTCCCGCCCCACACACCGGCGCACTTTTCTCATTCACTCACAACTTTATTTGGGAGGAACGAGCATGGAGACCTATCGCGTGGAGAATCAGCTGGCCGAGGTGGCCTTCCGCATCCGGGACATGCGGGGGATCTGCGGCTTCAGCGAGGAGGAGATGGCCCACCGCACCGACACCACCCCCGACCAGTACCGGATCTACGAGGCCGGCCAGGCCGACCTGCCCTTCACCTTCATCCACAAGTGCGCCCTAGCCTTCGGCATCGGCATCACGGACCTGCTGGAGGGCCACAGCGCCCACCTGATGAGCTACACCGTCACCCGGAAGGGCCAGGGCCAGCAGACCGCCAAGGAGCCGGGTATCGAGATCAGCAACCTGGCCCCCTTCTTCCGCAACAAGCTGGCGGAGCCCTACTACGTCACCTATGACTACGACGAGGCCCAGCAGCACCGGCCCATCCACTGCACCACCCACTCCGGCCAGGAGTTCGACATCGTCCTCTCCGGCCAGCTGAAGGTCCAGGTGGGGGAGCACACGGAGGTTCTCAACGAGGGGGACAGCATCCTCTACAACTCCTCCACCCCCCACGGCATGATCGCCGTGGGCGGGAAGCCCTGCGTGTTCTGCGCGGTGGTTATCTCCGGTGAGAAGACCGACGAGCGGTCCATCCGCCAGAGCATCGCCATGGCCCGCTCCAGCGAGGAGTATGTGGTCAAGGACTTCATCCACGCCGAGGAGGACGAGAACGGGGTCCTCCAGAGCCTGACCTTCCCCAACGCGGACAAGTTCAACTTCGCCTTCGACTGCGTGGACGCCGTGGCCGCCAAGTACCCCGACAAGCTGGCCATGCTCCACCTGGACCACAACAAGCGGGAGCGGCGCTTCACCTTCAGCGACATGGCCAAGGCCTCCGGCCGGGCGGCCAACTACTTCAAGGCCCTGGGCATCAAGAAGGGGGACCGGGTGATGCTGGTGCTCAAGCGCCACTACCAGTTCTGGTTTGCCATCCTGGGGCTGCACAAGCTGGGAGCCATCGCCATCCCCGCCACCAATCTGCTCCAGGAGCACGACTTCACCTACCGCTTCAACGCCGCCGGGGTCAGCGCCATCCTCTGCACCGCCGACGGGGACACCGCCCACCAGGTGGACCTGGCGGAGAAGGACAGTCCCACCCTGAAGCTGAAGATCATGGTGGGGGGCAGCCGGGAGGGCTGGCACGACTTCGACGAGGAGTACGCCATGTACCGCAGCAAGTTCGAGCGCGGGCCGGACGCCCCCTGCGGCGACGACCTGATGCTCATGTTCTTCACCTCCGGCACCACCGGCTACCCCAAGATCGCCGCCCACAACTACAAGTACGCCCTGGGACACTACATCACCGCCCGGTACTGGCACTGCGTCCACTCCGACGGCCTGCATTTCACCATCAGCGAGACCGGCTGGGGCAAGGCCCTGTGGGGCAAGCTCTACGGCCAGTGGCTGTGCGAGGGGGCCGTGTTCACCTACGACTTCGACCGGTTCAACGCCGCCGACATCCTGCCTCTGTTCGCCAAGTACAACATCACCACCTTCTGCGCCCCGCCCACCATGTACCGGATGCTCATCAAGGAGGATCTGAGCAAGTACGACCTCAGCTCCATCCGCCACGCCACCACCGCCGGCGAGGCTTTGAACCCCGAGGTCTTCCGCCAGTTCGAGGCCCAGACCCACCTGCAGATCTACGAGGGTTTCGGCCAGACGGAGACCACCCTGACCATCGGCAACCTGGCGGGCAACGCCCAGAAGATCGGCTCCATGGGCAAGCCCATCCCCACCTACGACCTGGTGCTGGTGGACGCCGAGGGCAACGAGGTGGCCCCCGGCGAGAACGGGGAGATCTGCATCCGCACGGACAAGGAGATCCCCTGCGGCCTCTTCACCGGCTACTACAACGACGAGGAGCAGACAAAGGAGGTCTGGCACGACGGCCTCTACCATACCAGGGACGTGGCCTGGCAGGACGAGGACGGCTACCTGTGGTACGTGGGCCGGGCCGATGACGTCATCAAGTCCAGCGGCTACCGCATCGGGCCCTTCGAGATCGAGAGTGTTATCATGGAGCTGCCCTACGTTCTGGAGTGCGGCGTCTCCGCCGCCCCGGACCCCATCCGGGGCCAGGTGGTGAAGGCCAGCATCGTCCTGGTCAAGGGCACCGAGGGCACCGAGGAACTGAAAAAAGAGATCCAGGACTATGTGAAAAAGCACACCGCCCCCTACAAGTACCCCCGCATTGTGGTGTTCCGGGAGGAGCTGCCCAAGACCATCAGCGGGAAGATCATGCGGAACAAGCTGTGATGTTTCTTTGCGGGGGCTCCGCCCCCGCACCCCGGCCTACTTTTCCCTCGCCGGAAAAGTAGGCAAAAGGGCGCACGGGAGGAGAAACCCTTTCGATGGGGTTTCTCCCCCGTGCCCCCCTCTTCCGCGACGACACAAAGGGGGACGCCTGTCCCCCTTTGGAATCCCCCGCAGGACTTTTGAATATCCTGCCTGACGATGGATACTCCCGCAGGTGCGTCGCAAGAACCATGTTTCGCCAAGCACCAATAGAAACATGTATCCCTTTAAGAGGCCGGCAGGCGGAGTATCGTCGACCGCCAGATTACAGATTAGATAAAAAAACGATATTCAGTGGCAGAGCAGTTTCCTCATTGATACAGACCAATTGGGAAAAGGAATCCAAAACCTTGGTTTTGGCGTTTTTTCGGTTCACTTTTGGGCGCCCAAAAGTGAACCCCGGGGTGTGGGGACGGGTAGTCCCCACAAGACCTGAACCCCGGGGCGCGGGGGTGGGTAACCCCCGCAAAAACCCGGGTCCGGGCTGGGGAGGCCCCACATGCTACCGAATAGAATGGCAGCTATTCGGAAGAAGAAATGTTTCTCCCCCATCCGCCCGGCGATAGGCGAATCAGCCCTGCATCGGCCAGCTGCGCTGGCACAGAAAAAGCAAACATCCCTCTCCGCCCGAAGGGCGGCAGCACCAATAAAGAAATACCATCCATGAACGAGGAGGAAACAAGCAATGGATTACAATAAGACCATCAATCTCCCCCAGACCGACTTCCCCATGCGGGCGGGGCTCCCGGCCCGGGAGCCGGGGATGCTGGCAAAGTGGGAGGAGATGGACCTCTACGGCGAGATGCTGAAGAAGAACGAGGGCAAGCCCCGGTTCTCCCTCCATGACGGCCCCCCCTTCTCCAACGGCAACATCCACATGGGCACCGCCATGAACAAGGCCCTCAAGGACTTCATCGTCCGCATGTACGCCATGCGGGGCCGCTACACCCCCTACGTCCCCGGCTGGGACAACCACGGCATGCCCATCGAGTCCGCCATCATCAAGCAGAACAAGCTCAACCGCAAGAAGATGAGCGTGCCGGAGTTCCGCTCCGCCTGCCACGACTTCGCCCAGCACTATGTGGACGTGCAGATGGCGTCCTTCAAGCGCATCGGCGTGGTGGGGGACTGGGACCACCCCTATCTGACCATGAACCCCGGCTTTGAGGCCGAGGAGGTGAAGGTCTTCGGGGAGATGTTCAAGAAGGGCTACATCTACAAGGGCCTCAAGCCCGTGTACTGGTGCCCCAAGGACGAGACCGCCCTGGCGGAGGCGGAGATCGAGTACAAGGACGACCCCTGCACCACCGTGTATGTGAAGTTCCCCATGGCCGACGACCTGGGCAAGCTCCCCGGCGTGGACAAGGACAAGCTCTATTTCCTGATCTGGACCACCACCATCTGGACCCTGCCGGGGAACCTGGCCATCGCCCTCCACCCGGAGGAGACCTACGCCCTGGTGAAGTGCCCCAACGGGGAGACCTACATCCTGGCCCAGGCCCTGGTGGAGAAGGTCATGTCCGTGGGCGGCGTAGAGGGCTGGGAGATCGTGGAGACCTACCCCGGCGCCTTCTTTGAGAACATGCTGGCCCGGCACCCCTTCCTGGATAAGACCAGCCGCCTGGTCCTGGCGGACTACGTGACCATGGACTCCGGTACCGGCTGCGTCCACACCGCCCCTGGCTTCGGCGCCGACGACTACCAGACCTGCCTGCGCTACGGCATGGAGATGGTGGTGCCCGTGGACGACCAGGGCCGCCACACCGACTACGCCGGCAAGTACGCCGGCATGACCACCGACGAGTCCAACCCCGCCATCCTGGCGGATATGAGGGAGAGCGGGATGCTCTTCGCCAGCGAGGACATCGTCCACTCCTACCCCCACTGCTGGCGGTGCAAGAACCCCATCATCTTCCGTGCCACTCCCCAGTGGTTCTGCTCTGTGGACGCCTTCAAGGACGCCGCTGTGGCCGCCACTGACGACGTGCGGTGGGTGCCCGCCTGGGGTATCGACCGGATGAAGTCCATGATCCGGGAGCGGGCCGACTGGTGCATCAGCCGCCAGCGCCGGTGGGGCCTGCCCATCCCCGTGT
>DVGP01000104.1 GCA_018712665.1 Candidatus Pelethomonas intestinigallinarum
GCCCCGGAGCCGCCACAGCAGCAGCGCCAGGGTCAGGGGAAACAGCGTCTGGATCAAAAATGACCCTATGATCCAACCGGTAAGATTCATCGAATTAAGCATGGAAATAACACTAGGTATGGAAATGGCACAGGGTATTGTCACCGCCAAAAAGCCCAGGCAGACACACCCCGCCCGGCGGCCCAGGGCGCTGACGTCCAGCAGGTACCCCGCCGCCAGGCACACCGCCCCCAGGACCCCGCCCATAATGTGTACCAGGGGGGTCTCGATGGGCGTATCCATCGTCAGAAACAGGCGGACCATCGTCCCCAACGCCGCCAGGGCCAGGGCGAACACCAGCAGGCTCCCCTGGGGCCGGGGCCGGTGGACCCGGTCCAGGTCCGTCCCCAGGGCCACCGGGTCCCCCATCTGCCGCACCGCCTCCCCCTGGGCCGCCCCCTCGTCCATGCCCTGGGCCAGGCAGGCGTCCCGCTGGTCCAGGAGGTGGGTGCGGATCTCCGCGGCCAGCCCCGGCCGGGCCTTTTTCCACCGGACCTGGTCCATAACAGTCTCCACGTAGGTCTCGATCTGATCAGGCAAAGGTCTCGCCCCCCTTCAAAACCTTCTCCACCGCGGCGGTGTACCGCCGCCACTCCTCCACCTTTTCCACAAGCTGCCCCTTCCCTGTGGACGTCAGGCGGTAGTACTTCCTGGGCCGGGGGGTGTCGGTCCCCTCCAGGTAGGAGGTGACGAACCCCTTCTCCTCCAGGGTGTGGAGGAGGGGGTACAGGGTCCCGGCCTTCAGGTCGAAGGTGTGGTCCGACCGCTGGCGCAGGGTCTCCACCATCTGGTAGCCGTACATGTCCCCCTCCTCCAGCAGCTTCAGCAGCAGCATGGCCGTGCCGCCGGAGGGGATGTTTTTCTCCATATGCTTGACCTCCTATGTATATAGATTATCTATATAATAGCCGAGAACCAACTCCCTGTCAAGGCGGAACGAAAAAGTTTTCCACAATTATGGGGATAACTTTGAAAAAGCCTCCCTTCTGTAACCATTCGTAACTTGCCAAAGCAGTTATACGGCCGTATAATAAATGTAGAGATACAGCTGTGTAACAAGGAGGGATACCATGGAGAAGCTAAAGCGCCTGGGGGACGCGGAGCTGGAGATCATGCTGGCGGTGTGGGGCGCCGGGGAGCCGGTGCAGTCCACCTACATCCACGAGAAGCTGAAGGGCAGCCGGGACTGGGCCCTGCCGGCGGTGATCACCAGCCTGAACCGGCTGGTGGACAAGGGGTTTCTGGCCTGCGAGAAGCGGGGGCGGAGCAACTGGTACCGCCCCCTGGTGGAGGAGGAGGCCTACAAGGCCGCCGAGGGCCGGAGCCTGCTGGACCGGCTCTACGGCAGCAGCGTCCGCCGCCTCACCGCCGCCCTGGTGGACGGCGGCCAGCTGAGCCGGGAGGATCTGGCGGAGCTGCGGGACTATCTGGACCATTTGGAGGTGGAGTGAGATGGCGTACCTGCTGCAGACGGTGAAGTGGGGGCTGGTCATCGGGGCGGCGGCCCTGGCGCTGGCCCTGCTGCGGCCCCGGCTGGACCGGCGGTACCGGGCCCGGTGGCGGTACTGGCTGTGGATGGTATTGGCGGCGCTGCTCCTGCTGGCCCCTCTGCCCTGGTCCTCCCTGCTGCCGGAGGCGGCGGAGGAGGCCATGGCCCCGGCGGTGGTGCTGGAGGTGCCCCGGACCCTGGGACCAACGATATCCACAGAGGACGCCGTCCCTGTGGATACCGGCGGCACGGCCCTCCCCGCCCCCGCCCCGACGGTGGAGGCAGCGGAGCCGGTGGTGCCTGAGACCGCTCTACAAGAGGCGGACCGAAGCCTCCCGGCCATCCACTGGGACCGGGCCCTGCCCGGTCTGTGGCTGGCGGTGGCGGCGGGGCTGCTTGGGTGGCATCTGATGGGGAGCTGGCGCTTCGTCCGCCGGGCCCGGCGGTGGAGCCGGACCCCGGGGGAGGCCACCCTGGCCCTCTGCCGGGAGGTCGAGGCGGAGCTGGGGATGAAGAAGCCCACCCCGGTGTGGGTGTGCCCCCTGGCGGCCTCCCCCATGGCGGCGGGGCTGCTCCGGCCCCGGCTGCTGCTGCCGGCGGAGGACTATGGGGAGCGGGAGCTGGGGTTCATCCTCCGCCACGAGCTGACCCACATCCGCCGCCGGGACCTGTGGTACAAGCTCCTGCTGCTGGCGGCGGCCTGCCTCCACTGGTTCAACCCCCTGGTGTGGCTCCTGCGGCGGCAGGGGGAAACGGACCTGGAGCTGACGTGCGACGACGCGGTGGCGGCGGGCCTCAGCGGCGGGGACCGGCGGGCCTACGGGGAGGCCCTGCTGGCGGACCTGGGGCGGCGGCGGGGCCTCGCCTCCCCCCTCTCCACCCGCTTCCGGGGCGGCAAGGCCGCCCTGCGGGCCCGGCTTCGCAATCTGCTCTCCGCCCCCCGGCGGTGGGGCGGGCCCGCTCTGGCGGCGGCCCTGGCCCTGGTCCTCATCGCCGCCTGCTCCTTCGGCATCCGCCAGGCTGGGCCGGTGGACCTGGACCAGGAGGCCCTGGCGGACTGGGAGGCGCGGCTGAACACGGAGGCGTGGAACGCCGCCGTCCTGCGGATGTACACCGACCCGGCGGAGCCCACGGTGTCGGACGGCTATCTGGCGGAGAACTACCCCCTCTACCCCCGGGAGGAGGGCGGCATCATCCCGGTAACCAATCTGGACTTGGACGCGGCGGAGCGGCAGGCGGTAAACGAGACCGGGGCCGTGCCCACGGACATCCCCCTGGTGCCCGTCACGGTCCACAGCGGCACGGAGGACGGGGACACGGTGACGCTGGAGGTCTCCCTGGCCTGGGCCAACGCCAGCGGCTTCACCGGCGGGACCCTGACCATCGTGGACGGGGAGGCGGTCCGCTTCACCACGCCCCTGTACGAGGCCGCGGAGACCGCCGCCCGGGAGTACCTCCGCCAGACCGCGGCGGACCTGGAGACGGAGGGCACCGCCGTGGCGGACAGCCGGATCACCGCCCTGGTCCGGGCGGTGGAATACGGCTTCGACGATATTTCTTACTCCGCCTGGTACCTCCGGTACGAGCTCCAGTCCGGGTCCACCGGGGCGTGGATCAGCGAGAGCGCCTCCCTGGGCCTGCCGGTCCTCCTGCTCCGGGAGGACCCTGACGGCGCCGTCACCCTGCTGGAGACCTGTTTCGCCGGACTCCTGGAGCCCGCCGGGCTCAGCTACTCCCGGACCGGCGAGGACATCGACGGCTACACCTGGGAGGAATACCTGTACTGCAAGCACCACCTGGGGATGGCCCTGGGCACCCGGGTGGAGGGCTGGCCGGAGGCCGTTGCCGCCTTCTTCCTGGACCTGCAGGCCGGGCGGCAGTCCTGGACCCAGGATATGACGGAGACCGCCCTGGCCTACCTGGGGACCCAGGGCTATGACCTGACCGCAGAGGACCTGGAGGTCACCCGGCGCTTTTCCAGCAACGGCTCCTACCGGTCCGACACCGCCCTGGTGACGGCGGACTGCGGGGACTGGACCGCCACCCTGCTCCTCTCCCGGGTCCACGCCAACGGCCTGGACTTCTGGCAGGTCAGCGGCGGTATTTGGGCCCAAGGAGAGCGGCGGGTCTCCGACCCCGTGGGCCGCCGGGAGACGGCCCTCTACGAGGTGGAGGACGTGGCCTTCGGCCCGGGCATCACCGGGGACCTGACCCTCTACGGCTACGGCGGCAACGACGTGTTCGACCTGACAGAGGTCAACGTGACCTGGACCCGGGGCCGGCAGGGCTCCGTCACCTTCTACACCCGGGAGGCCATCGCGGACACGTGGGGGGAGGACAGCCTGGACTACGCCACGGAGACCGCCCTCCCCGACGGGGGCCTGCTGCTGGAGGACCTGAACTTTGACGGCTATCTGGACATCGCCCTCCAGGGCTGGACCGCCGTCGGCAACCGGCCCTACTACCTCTGGTTCTGCGACCTGGACAGCGGCATGCCCGCCGGCCTGTTCACCTACGGCGGCTGCGTCAACGGCCCCCTGACGGTGGACAGGGAAAACCAGCGGGTGGTGGCCGAGACCGTGGACCAGGCCGGGGCCCTCCGCTACCGGCACATCTACCGGCCCGACGGCCTGGGCGGGCTGTACCTGGCCCGGCAGGAGACCCTGGTCCTTGAGGGGGAGGACTACGTCCTGACGGCGGCGGAGGACTTCCGCCAGGAGGGCGCCTCCTCCCGGCCCCTGACGGAGGGAGAGCTCCAGGCCCTGGCGGCCTGG
>DVGP01000105.1 GCA_018712665.1 Candidatus Pelethomonas intestinigallinarum
AAATTCAGGACAGGTTTCGCCTATGCGGGGGATTCCAAAGGGGGCGTTGCCCCCTTTGTGTCGTCGTGGAAGAGGGGGTCACGGGGGAGAAACCCCATCGAAAGGGTTTCTCCTCCCGTGCGTGCTTTTGCCTACTTTTCCCACGAAGGAAAAGTAGGCCGGGGTATGGGGCTGGAAGCCCTATCAGATTTCGGAAAGAAACATGTTTCTCTCCCACCCGCCCCGCGATACGCGAATCAGCCCTGCATCGGCCAGATGCGCTGGCACAGAGGCATCAAAGCCGAGGTATGTAGAGCATCATGCTCCACCATATCTCACTTTCCAAACCCACAGTTGGGATAGGTACAAACGGAACAGTTCAGGCACAGCCCCCCCTCTCCCAGGGAGGTGATGTCCTCCCGGGCCACGGGGACCCCCGCCACAACCCGGGGCAGGACAATGTCAAAGATGGTAGCCCCGGCGTACATGACGCAGCCGGGAAGCCCCATGACGGGGGTTCCGTCGTCGAAGTAGCCCAGCAGGAACATGGCCCCGGGCAGCACCGGCGCGCCGTAGGTGACGATCCGCGCCCCGCTGGCCTTGATGGCCCCCGGGGTGTTGTCGTCCGGGTCCACGCTCATGCCGCCGGTGCAGAGGATCATGTCCACCCCCGCCCGCCGCAGCTCGCCGATGGCGGCGGCCACGTTCTCCAGACCGTCCCCCACCACCCGGTGCTCCGTCACGGCCACGCCGTAGGCCGCCAGCTTCTCCACCACCACCGGGGTGAAGGTATCCTGAATGAGCCCCTTGGCCACCTCGCTGCCGGTGGTGACGACGCCGGCGGTCTTCAGCTTCCAGGGCAGCAGCTCCAGCAGGGGCCTGTCCCCGGCGGCCTCCTCCGCCGCCCGGAGCTTCTCCTCCGCGATCACCAGGGGGATCACCCGGGTGCCGCAGAGCTTGTCCCCCGCCTTCACCGGGGTGTTGCCGTGGCGGGTAGCGACCATGATCTCGTCGATGGCGTTGACGGCGTTCAGCCGCCGGGTGTCCACCCGGAAGAGGCCGTCCATCTGGGCGGTGAGCTCAATCTTGCCCTCCTTGACGGCGCTCCGGGCCATGTGATCCCCCTGGCAGAGGCGGACCAGCCGCTCCGCGGCGTCGTTCTCATGGACCATGCCGGGGACCATCTCCCAGACATATAGGTTTTCTTTCCCCATGGACAGGAGGACCGGGATGTCCTCCTCCGTCACCACGTGGCCCTTGCGGAACCGGGCGTCCTTGTACTCCCCCTTGATGATCTGGGTCATGTCGTGGCACAGGACGTGGCCCACCGCGTCATGGGTTCGGATCAGCTTCATACCTCCGCCTCCTCGACGATCTCCACCGGGTCTCCCGCCCGGACCGTTCCTTCCTTCACCACCACCACGAAGATGCCCTCTGTGGGCATGACGCAGGTGCCGGTGGCCTTCTTAATGGCGCAGTCGTTGTGGCACTCCTTGCCGATCTGGGTCACCTCCACCACCGTCTCCCCGATCCGCAGCCGGGTCCCCACGGGGAGGCGCTTCAGGTCGATGCCCCGGGTGTTGATGTTCTCCGCGAAGGCCCCGGCCTTCAGCTGGGGCAGGGCGGCGCGCATCTTGTCCACGCTCTCCTCCGAGAGCATGCTGATCTGCCGGTGCCAGTCCCCGGCGTGGGCGTCCCCCACGATGCCGTGGCGGCAGCGGAGGACGATCTCCGGCACCGGGTGTTTGACGGTGCCTTTTTTCTCGCTGATATTGACAGACGTGACCTCAGCCATCGTCCCACTTCCTCTCATAGTCGCCGCTCCGGCCGCCGGACTTGCGGCACAGGTGAATCCGGCCGATCTCCATGTCCCGCTGGACCGCCTTGCACATGTCGTAGATGGTAAGGGCCGCCGCGCTGACGGCGGTGAGGGCCTCCATCTCCACCCCGGTCTCCCCGGCGCACCGGGCCTCCGCCCGGATGCGGACCGCGTCCTCCTCCACGGAGAAGGCCATGTCCAGGCCGGTGAGGGCCACCGGGTGGCACATGGGGATCAGCTCGTGCGTCCGCTTGGCGGCCATGATCCCCGCCACCTGGGCCACCGCCAGCACATCCCCCTTGGCCACGCCGCCAGAGCGGATCAGCGCCGCAGTGGCCGGGGCCATGTGGACCGTCCCCTCCGCCACAGCGGTGCGGAAGGTTTTCGCCTTGTCCGTCACATCCACCATCCGGGCCCGGCCCTGGTCCCCAAAGTGGGTCAGCTCCATGGTTCTATCCTCCGATCCTGTTCATATCCCGCTCCGCCTCGCTGCGGCCGGTCTCCGCCATGTGGTGGCGCTCCGGCTTGGCGGCGATCCCCGCCCGGATGGCCCGCTCCAGGTCCAGGCCGTGGAGGCCCCGGAGGGGGATCTCCCCGGCGGAGTGGAGGCAGGGCTTGAGCATGCCGTCCGCCGTCACCCGGATGCGGTCGCACCGGTTACAGAACCGGCAGCTCATGGGCTGGATCAGCCCCACCAGCCCCCGGGCCCCCGGCCGGCGGTACCGCCGGGCCACGCCGCTGAGATCCACCGGCTCCAGGTCCGGGCAGGCCTCCAGCACCGCCCCGCAGGGCAGGTACTCCGCCGCGCCCCCCTGGCCGATGGGCATGAGCTCAATGAACCGCACCTCGATGTCCCGGTCCTCCGTCAGGTGGACGAAGTCCCCGATCTCGTCGTCGTTGAAGCCCTTCATCAGCACCACGTTCAGCTTTGTGCCGGTAAATCCCGCTGCCTCCGCCGCCCGCAGTCCGGCAGACACGTCCTCCAGGCGGCCCACCCGGGTGATGTAGGCGTACCGGTCCGGCCGCAGGGTGTCCAGGCTGACGTTCAGCCGGTCCACCCCCGCCGAGCGAAGGCCGTCGGCCAGCGCCGGCAGGCGGACGCCGTTGGTGGTCAGGCACAGCTCCTCCACACCGGGGATGGCCGCCACGCCCCGGCAGATGTCCAGGATCCCCCGGCGGACCAGGGGCTCCCCCCCGGTGAGACGGACCTTCCGCACGCCGCAGGCCACCGCCGCCCGGGCGATCTCCAAGAGCTCCTCCACGGAGCAGATGTCCTCATGTCGTTTTTTCTCCACCCCCTCCGCCGGCATACAGTACCGGCAGCGGAGGTCGCACAGGTCCGTCACCGACAGGCGGAGGTAGGTGATGTCCCGGTCAAAGCTGTCCCGCATGGCGATCATGATTCTTTCTTGAGAATAACGCTTCGCGCTGCATGTTTCCTGGAACGCGAGCGTGTAAGGATTGTTGTTTTATGTATTATACCAGTTTCGGCCCCTTCCCGCAACGGGAGTCGTTCGGTAATACTGAATTCTCGTTTGTGTTTCTGGAATTCAGCAGAAACGGGCCCCGGCGGTTTCGCCGGGGCCCGGCCTGTCAAATGGGAGCGGCCGCCCAGCGGCGGGCGGCTCACCCGATGAGGCCCCGGGCCATGGCCTCGGCCAGCTCCCGGGCGAAGTAGGTCAGGTAGATGTCCGCCCCGGCCCGGAAGGCCCCGGCGGCGATCTCGCACATCAGCGCCGTCTCGTCCCCCAGGCCCAGCCGCCCGCAGGTCTTGACCATGGCGTACTCCCCGCTGACGCTGTAGGCCGCCACGGGGACGTTGGTGGCCGCCTTCACCCGGGCGATGATGTCGCCGTAGGCCATGGCGGGCTTGACCATGACGATGTCGGCCCCCTCCTCCACGTCGGCCAGGGCCTCCTTCACCGCCTCCCGGCTGTTGTGCCAGTCCATCTGGTAGCTCTTCCGGTCCCCGAAGGCGGGGGCGGAACCGGCGGCGTCACGGAAGGGGCCGTAAAAG
The DNA here is from genome assembly GCA_018712665.1 of Candidatus Pelethomonas intestinigallinarum. Classification (GTDB taxonomy): domain Bacteria; phylum Bacillota; class Clostridia; order Oscillospirales; family Oscillospiraceae; genus Pelethomonas; species Pelethomonas intestinigallinarum. Next base: position 3,816 of record DVGP01000105.1, read on the forward strand.
GCAGAGGCGTACTTGGCGGCGTAGGACATGATGGGGGTGTTGCTGCGGCCCGCCCGATCCAGGGCGGAGCGGATGGCACCCACCCGGCCGTCCATCATGTCCGAGGGGGCCACCATGTCCGCCCCGGCCTCCACCTGGGACAGGGCGATGCGGCAGAGGTAGTCCAGGGTCTTGTCGTTGTCCACCTCGTGGCCCGCCAGGATACCGCAGTGGCCGTGGGAGGTGTACTCGCACATGCACACATCCCCCACCAGGTACAGCTCCGGGAACCGCTCCTTCAGGGCCCGCATGGCCCGCTGGACCACGCCGTCCTCCGCCCAGGCCCCGCTGCCGCACGCGTCCTTGTGGCCGGGGACGCCGAAGAGCATCATCTTGTCCACCCCGGCGGAGAGCATCTCCTCCGCCTTGTACAGCAGCTTGTCCACGCTGTAGTGGTACTGGCCGGGCATGGAGGGGATCTCCTCCCTGCGCCCCTCCCCCTCCACCACGAAGGCGGGGTAGATGAGGGCCGAGGGGCTCACCCGGGTCTCCCGGACCATTTTCCGCAGGGCCTCGCCGCTGCGGAGGCGGCGGGGGCGCTTGATCATGTCCATCTCTCTATCTCTCCTTTTCGTCTAAGGTCAGCGCCAGGTCCACCAGGCCGTCCACGGTGGCCTCCCCGGCGACGTATGTGGTCATGCCGTACCGGGCCGCCTGGGACTGGGTCTGGCTGCCGATGCACAGGGCCCGGACGGCGGACAGGTCCGTCCGCCCCGCCGCCGCGGCGAAGCCCCGGACGGTGGAGGCGCTGGTAAATACCGCCCAGGTCCGCTCGTCCAGGAGCGCCAGGGGCTCCAGCACCGGGTGCCTTGTCAGCGCCGTCTCATAGATGGCCTCCTCCCGGACCTCCACCCTGGGGACCCGGGACAAGATCTCCGGCAGGACGGGGTTCCCCTCCCTGGCCCGGGCCAGGAACACCCGGTCCCCGGGCCGCAGTTCCGATGCCAGGGCCCGGCCCAGGGAGGCGGCGTCGTAGGCAGGGGGGATCAGGTCCGCCAGGAGCCCGAAGCCCGCCAGGGCCTTGGCGGTGCCGGGGCCCAGGGCGGCGATCTTCAGGTGGGCCAGCCGCCGGGCGTCCATGCCCCGCTCCCGGAGGAGGTCGAAGAAGATCTCCGCTCCCGAGGGGCTGGTCAGCACCAGCCAGGTGCTGTCCGCCAGGGCGGTGAGATCCGCCTCCGGCAGGGGCCGCGGGTCGATGGTGGGCAGCTCCACCACCTCCGCCCCCAGCTCCCGGAGCCGGGCCGTCAAAGTCCCGGCCCGCCGGCGGGGGCGGGTCACCAAAAACCGCTTGCCGAAGAGGGGCCGGCGCTCCGCCCAGGCGAAGGGGTCCGACAGCCGGCAGACCCCGCCCACCACGATCACCGACGGGGCCTCCAGATCCCGGGCGGCCTCCGGCAGGGTCTCCAGGGTGGCCACCACCCGCCTCTGTCCGGCGGTGGTGCCCCGGTGGAGGGCGGCGGCGGGCATGTCCGGGGCCATACCGGCCTCCATCAGCCCCCGGCACAGCGCCGGCAGGGCCCCCACCCCCATGAGAAACACCAGGGTGCCCCCCATGCGGACCAGGGCCTCATAGTCCAGATCCAGCTCCCGGCCCTGGCGCCGGTGGGCGGTGATGATGTGGACGGAGGGGCTGTAGTCCCGGTGGGTCACCGGGATGCCGCAGTAAGCGGGCACGGCGATGGCGGAGGTGATCCCCGGCACCACCTGGAAGGGGACCCCGTGGGCGGCCAGGAGCTCTAGCTCCTCCCCGCCCCGGCCGAAGAGGAAGGGGTCTCCCCCCTTCAGCCGGACCACGGTGTGGCCCGCCAGGGCCTCCTCCAGGAGGATGCGGTCGATCTCCTCCTGGCTCCTGGTGTGGCGGCTGGCCCGCTTGCCCACGTTGACGCACCGGGCGGCGGGGGGAATCATGGCCAACACCTCATCCCCCACCAGGGCGTCGTAGACCACCACGTCGGCCCGGTCCAGGAGCGCCTTGCCCCGGAGGGTCATCAATCCCCCGTCCCCGGGGCCCGCCCCCACCAGAAAGACCTGTCCCATCATCTGCCGTCCCCTCCCTCCAATTCCTGCCGCAGCCTGGCGGCCAGGGCACGCCCCAAGCCGACGGCGTCACCGGCGGGGCCCCTGGCCTCGCCGGTGGTGTATGTATCCAGCCTCTCGCTGTAGCAGAGCCCCCGGAGATGGACCTCGCCGTCCTCCACCTGGGCGAAGGCCGCCACGGGGCTGCTGCACCCGCCGTCCAGGGCGGTGACAAAGGCCCGCTCCGCCGCCGTGGTGACGGCGGCGTCCCTGTCGAAGAAGGGCTCCAGGCAGCTGTAGTCCTCCCCGGCCCGGCCCTGGACGCACAGCACCCCCTGGCCCGCCGCCGGGATCATCTCCTCCGGGGCGAAGTACCGGCTGATCCGCTCCTCCAGCCCCAGCCGCTTCAGCCCCGCCGCCGCCAGGATCAGGGCCCCGTACTGGCCGCCGTCCAGCTTGGCCAGCCGGGTGAGGACGTTGCCCCGGACCAGCTGAAAGGTCGCGTCCGGGTACAGCGCCGCCAGCTGCAGCATCCGCCGCCGGCTGGCGCAGCCCACGGGCAGATCCCGGTCCCACGCTTCGCGGCCCAGGGGCAGCACCAGGGCGTCCCGGGGGTCCTCCCGCCGGGAGAAGCCCAGCAGGGGCAGGTCCGCCGGGGTCTCCATGGGCAGGTCCTTGCAGGAGTGGACGGTGACGTCGCACCGCCCCTCCCGGAGGGCCCGGTCCAGCTCCTTGACAAACAATCCCTTGCCTCCCACCTGGTCCAACGCCCGGTCCAGGATCCTGTCGCCGGTGGTCTTCATAGTCACCAGCTCCGCTCCGATCCCCCGCTGTTCCAGGGACCGCTGGAGCAGCCGGGCCTGCTCCACCGCCAGCCGGCTCTCCCGGGTCCCGATTTTGATGGTCTTCACAGCTCACCCTCCAATAAGATCCGTATGGCGGCGGCCAGGCGCTTGACCAGGCCGTGGTCCGTGCCGCCGGCGTTGACCCCCACCACCACATCGCCACGGACCGCCACGGCGGGGAAGTGGAAGTCGCATTGATCCTGGTCCGAGGCGTTGTTCACCGGCACGCCTCGCTGGCGGCAGAGGCGGACGATCTCCCGGTTCACCTCGGGGTCGCTGGTGGCCGCCAGCACCAGGTCCGCCGCCGGCATGGCCTCCGGCCGGAAGGCGTCCTCCACCCACGCCACCCCCGGCAGGGAGCGGATGGCGGGGGCGATCTCCGGGGCCACCACGGTGACCGCCGGGCCGAAGCGGGACAGGGTCTCCACCCGCCGGGACGCCACCGCCCCGCCGCCGTAGACCAGCACCCGCCGGCCCGTCAGGTCAATATAGAGGGGAAAACGTCTGGCCATGGGCATCCCTCCCGGTTTGTCAATTCACGGGCCGCGAGGCCCTGTCAGATCCGCCGCGTTATGTCAGAGTATACCCTTTTTCACGCCGCTTGTAAATACCGCGGGGAGCGGTCAGTCCCTCCGGCGGCGCCGAATCGACCGCACCCCCGCGGCGGCCAGGACCAGGGCCAGACCGCCCAGGAACAGGAGCAGAATGAGGAGTCCGGAGTAAAAGCCCGCGCCGCCTCCGATGATTTGGAGTCCGTCGGGGGTCTTTTGCACCATGGGTCCCCAGTAGGAGGAGGTGAAGGGCGAGGTCAGCCGGTAGGGATTGCTGCTCACCCAGCCGTTGAGGGCCAGGACCGTCTCCACGCACCAGGGGGCCAGCCACAGCCACAGCCCCGTCCAGGCGCAGGAGAGGGAGCCCTTGAACCACCTGTTCACCGGCAGGTAGCGGATGATGCCCAGGAGGCCCCAGGGCAGGGCCAGGCCGATCAGAGCCAGAGGGACGCCCTGGGGGAAGAACCATCCCCCGCCGGCGGTCCAGGCCGAGGCGGCCAGGATGGCGAAGAGCAGGACCGTCTCCACGGCGAAGTAGAGCAGGGCCTTGTGGTCCTCCAGGGGCCCCAGGGGCAGCTGGCAGAGGACCACCGGCAGGAACAGGAGCCCCAGGCCGAAGAGGACACTCACCGCCGCCACAGGGAACCAGTCCCCGCCGTAGGCCAGCTGGCACACCAGAAGCAGCAGCAGGAACAGGGCGGTCTCCACGGCCAGATACAGGGTGAGCTTTTTGTCCCGGAAAAAGGAGGGCAGAGGGAGCTGCCGGAGGAACACCGGGACGAAGATCAGGCTCAGGCCGAAGACGCACCCCATGGCCGCCCCCGGGAACCAGGTCCCGCCGTAGCTCAGGACGCAGACCAGGAGCAGCAGCAGAAGCAGGGCCGTCTCCACGGCCAGGCAGAGGGCGGTCTTCCGCCCCGTCAGCCACTCAGGCCCCGGCAGGGAGGGCAGGAGCAGGGGCAGGAGGACCAGACCCGCGCCGAAGAGCACCGCCATACCCGCCACGGGAAACCATGTCCCCCCGGTGTAGAGGCAACAGATCAGAAGCAGGAGCTCCAGCCACACCAGGAAGGAGGCGGCGGCCAGATGCCACTTGACCCCCTCCGTTTTGGGATTCATGATCGCCAGGGCCGGCACCAGGGTGGGGGAGGCGGCCAGCCCCACCGCCGCCAGGACAATCCAGAACCAGCTCAAGGTCCCCTGCGCCGCCAGGTTGCCGATGGCGCAGCCCAGCAGCACGGCGCCGAAGAGGATGTAGAGGGCCGCCCGGTAGTTCCGGGTCAGACGGAGGTACTTGGCCGCCAGGCGGTCGGCGGAGCGGCGCTCCGTGTCCTCGCTGGCAGTGAGCAGCTCATGCTCGGTGACCCCCAGCACGGCGCAGATGTCCCGGAGCAGTGTCACGTCCGGGTAGCTCATCCCCCGCTCCCATTTGCTGACGGCGGACTCCGTCACGTACAGCTTCTCGGCGAACTCCCTCTGGGTCAGGCCCATGGCCCGCCGCCGCTCCCGGATGTACTCGCCGAAGGTTTTTTTACTTTCCATGTGGAACCTCCTCAATCGTTCAGTGAGGTCTTGCAAGCCTGGCTCCACTGTATGACCGGCGGGGCGAAAAGTCAACCGTTTCCCGGCGATTTCCGGCTCGACCGTTGGGAAAGTCCTTTGTTTGCAAGGCTTTGCGGCCTTCCCGCACGGATGAGAAAAAGAAAGCCCCGGGCCTCCTTGGGGGAGGCCCGGAGCGAAACGCTGTGGGATACGGGGGCGGCTTACGCCTTCCGGCGGCGGGCAAAGGCACGCTGGATGGCCTTGACGCACTCCACGATGGGGATAACGCTGACGGCCAGCAGCAGGGCCACGGCGTACTCGGGCAGGCTGATGTGCTCCAGCATGAAGGCGTCGGAGATGCCGGGCAGGTAGATGACGCAGGTGGTGAGCAGCAGGCTCATCAGCATGGCGCCCCACAGGATCTTGTTGTGGGAGCCCAGCTTGAAGACGCTGCCCCGCTGGCTGCGGAGGTTGAAGCTGTGGAAGATTTCGGCCATGTTCATGGTCAGGAAGGCCATGGTCATGCCGTCGGCGCTCTGGGTGATCTCCCACACGCCGGACTCCATATAGTGGCCGATGAAGTAGGCTGCCAGGGTGACCACGGTGACCATGGCGCCCTGGTAGACCACGTCCACGCCCAGGCCGCCGGCGAAAATGCCGTCGCTGGCCTTGCGGGGGGGACGCTCCATCAGGTCGGGCTCCGCCTTCTCCACGCCCAGGGCCAGGGCGGGGAAGCAGTCGGTGATCAGGTTGATCCACAGCAGGTGGACAGGCTCCAGAATGACGAAGCCGAAGAGGGTGGCCAGGAAGACGGAGAGGACCTCGCTCATGTTGGACCCCAGCAGGAACTGGATGGCCTTGCGCATGTTGTCGTAGATCCGGCGGCCCTCGCTGACGGCGCCCACGATGGTGGCGAAGTTGTCGTCGGCCAGGACCATGTCCGCCACGTTCTTGGTCACGTCGGTGCCGGTGATGCCCATGCCCACGCCGATGTCGGCGGACTTGATGGAGGGGGCGTCGTTGACGCCGTCGCCGGTCATGGCGGTGATGCAGCCCTGCTTCTTCCAGGCGTTGACGATGCGGACCTTGTGCTCGGGCTGGACCCGGGCGTAGACGCTGTAGTGCTTGATGTTCCGGTCCAGCTCCTCGTCGCTCATCTGGTTGAGCTGAGAGCCGGTGATGGCCTGGTCGTCGTGCTCCAGGATGCCCAGCTGCCGGGCGATGGCCACGGCGGTGTCCCGGTGGTCGCCGGTGATCATCACCGCCCGGATGCCGGCGGTCTTGCACTCGGCGATGGCGTCCTTCACCTCGGGGCGGATGGGGTCGATCATGCCGGCCAGCCCCAGGAAGACCAGGTCGTGCTCCAGAGCCTCGGGGGACTGGTCGGAGGGCATGGCGTCGTGATGACGCTCAGCGGCGGCCAGCACCCGGAGGGCCTGGTCGGCCATGGCCTTGTTCTGGGAGAGGATCTCCTTCTGGCCCGCCTCGTCCAGGGGCAGGACCTTGCCGTCCTTCCTGTAGTGGGTGCACTTCTTGAGCACCTCGTCGGGGGCGCCCTTGGTGTACTGGACGAAGCCGTCCGCCGTGCGGTGGATGGTGGACATCATCTTCCGGCCGGAGTCGAAGGGAGCCTCGCCCACCCGGGGGGTCTCCGCCTCCATGGCGGGCTTGCTGAGGCCGATCTTGGTGGCCCAGTTCACCAGGGCGCACTCGGTGGGCTCGCCCACGGCATTGCCGGTCTCATCGGGGTTGGCGTCGGAGCACAGGGACATGGCCCGGGCGGTCTCCGCCTCGTCGCCCCAGTGGTCCACCACGGTCATCTTGTTCTGGGTCAGGGTGCCGGTCTTGTCCGAGCAGATGACCTGGGCGCAGCCCAGGGTCTCCACGGCGGTGAGCTTGCGGATGACGGCGTTGCGCTTGGACATGTTGGTCACGCCGATGGACAGCACGATGGTCACCACCGTGGCCAGGCCCTCGGGGATGGCAGCCACGGCCAGGCTCACGGCCACCATGAAGGTGCTGACGATGGTGTCGATGTCGAACCGGCCCGCCCGCAGCAGGCTGAAGGCGAAGATGAACACGCAGATGCCCAGCACCAGGACGCTGAGGATTCGGCTGAGCTGGCCCAGCTTCCGCTGCAGGGGGGTCTCCCCCTCCTCCGCCTGGGCCAGGGCGTCGGCGATCTTGCCCATCTCGGTGGTCATGCCGGTCTCGCACACCACGGCCCGGCCGCGGCCGTAGACCACGGTGGAGCCCATGTAGAGCATACAGTGGCGGTCGCCCAGGGGAACCTCGCCCTCGCTGGCGATGGCGGCGACCTCCTTCTCCACCGGCACGCTCTCGCCGGTGAGGGCGGCCTCCTCGGCCTTCAGGCTGGCGCTCTCGATGATGCGGCAGTCGGCGGGCACGGCGTCGCCGGCCTCCAGGATGACGATGTCGCCGGGGACCAGCTCGTCGCTGCGGAGCATGACCATCTTGCCGTCCCGCAGCACCTTGCTGGTTGCCGCCGTCATCTCCTGGAGGGCCTCAATGGCCTTCTCCGCCTTGCTCTCCTGGTACACGCCCAGCACGGCGTTGATGAGGACCACGATCAGGATGATGAACACATCCGCGAAGCTCTCGCCGGAGTAGGCGGCGGTGACGCCGGAGACCGCCGCGGCCACCAGCAGAATAATGATCATGGGGTCGCTCAGCTGCTTGAGGAAGCGCTGGAGCAGGGTGACTTTCTTTCCCTCGGCCAGCTTGTTGGGGCCATACTGCTCCAGCCGGCGGCTGGCCTCCTGGCCTGTCAGCCCGGTCTCAGAGCTCTTCAGGTGCTCCAATACCCGGTCGGGGGACTCTTGGTGGAAATTCACTGTTTCATTACCTTGCCTTTCCTTTTTGTAATGTGGTGAGTGAGATATGCGCACATACCGGCCACAGGCGAATAATCCGCCTGTGGCCGGCATGAGGTCGCTTTGGTTGCCGGACGGCGGAGTTAACGGGCCGCCATCACCGCTTGCCCCGGAAGGTCAGCAGCTTGCTGAAGTCCGTGCCTCTGGGCCGGATCCGGTCGGGGTCGCTGAACAGGTCCACCGTCAGCTTCTTGATCACCGGGGACAGGCCGATGAGGGCAATCAGGTTGGGGAAGGCCATCAGGCCGTTGAACAGGTCCGCGAACTCCCACACGGTGTCCAGGCTGGCCACGCAGCCCACAAATACCATGATGACATAGGCCACCTGGTAGAGACGGATGGCGATGCGCTTGCCCTTGAACAGGTACTCCACACACTTCTCACCGTAGTAGTACCAGGCGATGATGGTGGCGAAGGCGAAGAGCATCAGGCCAACAGTAACAATATACTGGCCGCCGGTGAACGCCTGCTCGAAGGCGGCGGAGCTCATGGCGCCCTCGTTCATCATGGGATCGGCGTGCCACAGACCGGAGGTCAGGATCACCAGGCCGGTGATGGTGCACATGACGATACTGTCGAAGAACACCTCGAAGGAGCCCCACAGGCCCTGGCGGGCGGGGTGGTCGTTGGCGGCGGTGGCGTGGGCAATGGGGGCGGAGCCCATGCCGGCCTCGTGGGTGAACACGCCCCGGGCCATACCGATGCGGCAGGCGTACATCACGGTAGCGCCCAGGAAGCCGCCGGTGGCGGCGGTGCCGGTAAAGGCGTCATGGAAGATGCTGGCAAAGGCCGCCGGGATCTCGCCGGCGTTGAGGATCAGCACCACGATAGCGCCGACAATATAGAAGATTGCCATGAAGGGCACCAGGATCTCCGTCACGCTGGCGATGCGGGTGATGCCGCCGATGACCACCAGGGCGGCCAGCAGAGCCACCACGATGCCGATGGCCCACAGGGGGATGCCGAAGGAGCTGTTGACGCCGGTAGCCAGGGAGTTGGCCTGGACGCTGGCGCCGATGCCGAAGGAGGCGATAAAGCCGAAGAGCGCGAACAGAACGGCCAGCCACTTGAGGCCCAGGCCCCGGGTAATGTAGTACATGGGGCCGCCCACCAACTCGCCCTTCTCGTTGGTGGTGCGGTAGGCCACAGACAGCGTGACCTCACAGTACTTGATCACCATGCCCACCAGGGCGCTGAGCCACAGCCAGAACATGGCGCCGGGTCCGCCGGTGGCGATGGCCAGGGCCACGCCCACGATGTTGCCGGTGCCGACAGTGGCCGCCAGGGCGGTGCACACCGCCTGGAACGGGGAGATATCCCCCTCGTGCATCTGGGACTTGTCCTTCTTCTGGAACAGGGTCTTGGTGGTGTAGCGCATCACGATGCCGAAGTGGCGGAAGATGACGCCCTTGGTGACAATCAGCAGGAACAGGCCCGTGCCGATCATCAGCACCACCATGGGAATACCCCAGATCACATTGTCGTTCAGGCTCGCGAGAAATGTCATAAACTGTTCAAACATGTTCTATCCTCCCATCCATTTTTACTTTCTTTTTTGCCCAGTCGTAGCGTCGTGTCAGGTCCTTGGAAAGGGTCTGCCGGGGTTACGGCTCGGAAACATCACTCCTCTCTATTGGCATAGTTTGAAAACTCCCGCCCGGGACAGGGTCCGCTGGCGAGAGACATTTCTATGGCAATCCATTATATGATATGTTTTTATATATTTACTATACTTTTCCTGGTTTGTCAATGGCTGTGGAGGAGGAGGAAAAAACCTTGACGGGGATTTAACAAAAGCGGCAGGCTCCCGGGGCCCTTGACAGCCGCCCCGGGAGTGGATTATGATGGCGGAGAAAAACAGAGCGGGAGTGAAAACGGCATGTTTCAAGGCTATCGTCAGGAGACCCTGGACTTTTTGTGGGGAATCCGCTTCAACAACGACCGGACCTGGTTCCAGGCCCACAAAGAGGAGTACCTCCGCTGTCTCTACGAGCCCACGGCGGCGCTGGGGGAGGAGGTCTACGACCGCTTCGCCGCCAAGCGGCCCAAGCTGGGGCTGGACCTCCACATCTCCCGGATCTACCGGGACGCCCGGCGGCTCCACGGCCGCGGTCCCTACAAGGACCACCTGTGGTTCTCCCTGCGGCCGGAGCGGGACGCGTGGACCCACCGGCCGGTCTTCTGGTTCGAGGTGGCTCCGGAGGGGTGGAGCTACGGCGTGGGCTGCTGGAACGCCGCGCCCGCCACCATGGCCGCCCTGCGGCGGGACATTGACGGCGGCGGAAAGGAGATCGCCCGTCTGGCCCGCCGCCTGGCCCGGCAGGAGGTCTTTACCCTCCAGGGCCAGGACTACGCCCGCCCCAAGGGAGAGTCCGGCCCCCTGCTGGCCCCCTGGTACAACAAGAAAAGCCTGTCCATCGGCTGCGACCGCCCCTTCGACGACCTGGTGTGTTCTCCTGAGCTGGCGGACACACTGGTGGAGGGCTTTGAGTTTCTTCTGCCCTACTATATGTATTTCGATTCCCTGTGCAAAACCGGCCTGGAGGACCTGAAGTAAGGGACCTGGATATAGACGGCGAAGGCCTCCGGGCCTTGCGGCATTGATGGAGAAGAACGAGTCAAAAAAAGCGTACTGAAGCGGCTCTCAAAACGGGAGCCGTTTCAGCATGGTTTTTGGGAAAAGCGGCCACGGCCCGCACCTGAGTTCGGGAGGCGCCGGGGCTGTCTTCCGCGCCTTGGCCGCGCGTCCGGTGAACGGCACACTGTGTTTCCAGGGAAACAAAACCAGCTGGCGGCCTGCATACCTTCCCCTCTTTTGCGGATACTAACCATGTTTTCCAAGAAAACCACGGGAGGAATCGAGAATGAAAGCAACTGGGATCGTGCGGCGCATCGACGACCTGGGCCGGGTGGTCATCCCCAAGGAGATCCGCCGCACCATGCGCATCCGGGAGGGCGACCCCCTGGAGATTTACACCAGCCGGGACGGCGAGGTGATCTTCAAAAAGTATTCCCTGATGGGCGGATTGGATGAGTTCGCCGCTCAATTTTGCGAAACACTGTCCAAGAGCTGCGGCGCCATCACCGCCGTCACCGACCGGGATGCCATCATCGCCGTGGCCGGCGGCGGCAAGCGGGAACTGATGGGCAAGCGCATCAGCCCCCAGCTGGAGCAGATCATGGAGGACCGAAAGATCTACCAGCACGCCGCCGGGGAGAGGCAGGTGTTCGTCACAGACTCCGGGGAGAAGTATACCGCCTCCGTGGCGGCCCCTATCATCTCCGAGGGGGATGTGCTGGGGCTGGTGCTCTTCGTGGAGGACGGGGAGCCCCTGGTCACCGGCGAAACGGAGTACAAGCTGGCCCAGACCATCGCCGCCTTTTTGGGCAAGCATATGGAGAGCTGAGTTTTCCAAAAAGCTCTCTCAAAGCTGCTGAAAATCTCCGTATCGGAGGTTTTCAGCAGCTCTCTTTTGGGCATGACTGTTTGACACTTCATTTGGCAGCTCTTTTCCCTCGGGCTTACCTCATGCAGCCAAGGGGTAGGGCACAGCCGGTGCAGCGGATCTGAGCGGCGAGGTCAACCGGCGCTTGCGCTGAATTGCGAAAAACGGCACCACCACGGCGGCATGGAACTCCATGCGCCGCGGGCGCACCACGATAACAGGCAAAAGCCAGCCCCTCCCCCGAAATCGGGAGAGGGGCTGGCTGTATGCATTGTTTTTGCTCTGCGGCAGAAAGAAGTCTTACTTCTTCTGGACGTACTTCAGGCAGTCCAGCATAACGGCCACCAGAATGATGATGCCGGAGAACACGAACTGCAGGTTGGTGTCGATGCCCAGAACGGTCAGGGAGTAGGTCAGGGCGGT
>DVGP01000016.1 GCA_018712665.1 Candidatus Pelethomonas intestinigallinarum
ACAGTGGGCCACGCCGGTGCCGGTCTGGGCCAGGAGCCGCAGCTCCTCATCGTTGAAGTGGATGCCGTGGGCGTACCAGACGTCCTCCCCCACCCACTCCAGCTTCTCCAGAAAGGCCAGGGGCCGCATCCCCTCCCGCTCCAGCATGTACCGCTCCTCGTCCTTTGTTTCGCACAGGTGAGTGTGGAGGCGGACATGGTACTGCCGGGCCAGCCCGGCGCTCTCCCGCAGCAGATCCTCGCTGACGGAGAAGGGAGAGCAGGGGGCCAGGACCACCTGGCGCATGGACCCGGGCCGGGGGTCGTGGTAGGCCTCGATGGCCCGGACACTGTCGGAGAGGATCTCGTCGATGGACTGGACCACGCTGTCGGGGGGCAGGCCTCCGTCCTTGCGGCTCAGGTCCATGCTGCCCCGGGAGCAGACCATCCGCATCCCCAGGGCCTCCCCGGCGGCGAACTGCTCCCCCAGCAGGTCCCCGCTGCCCTGGGGGAAGACGTAGTGGTGGTCGAAGCAGGTGGTGCACCCGTGCTTCATCATCTCCCCCATGGCGGTGAGGGAGGAGAGGCGGACCGCCTCCCGGTCCAGGTTCTTCCAGATCTCGTACAGGGCCCGAAGCCAGTCGAACAGCTCCAGCCCCTGCACCTGGGGCAGGTTCCGGGAGAAGCACTGGTACAGGTGGTGGTGGGTGTTCACAAGGCCCGGGTAGCACAGCATCCCGGTACAGTCGATGACCTCGTCGGCCTGGGCGGCCAGGCCCGGCCCCATCTCTTGGATAAAGCCGTCCCGGCAGAGGATGTCGGTCCCCTCCAGGCAACGGTCCTCCCCGTCGCAGGTGACGGCGAAGCGGATATTTCGCAGCAGCAGCGTGGACATGGCGCGCTCCCCTTTCTTTCCGGCGGGCAGGGGCCCGCCGTCTGTTCTGATCCTGCCCCCATCATACCAGACACGGCGAAAAAGCGCAACAAGCTTCGCTGCGCAAAAGTATCGCAAAAGCGGGAAAATCCGGCGGTATCCGTTGACTAATCAGAAAAGTATGATATGATACCGGTGCGAACCAAATCAGTAGGAAAGGGAACCGGCTATGATTGACATTTTTGACATCATGGGCCCCATTATGGTGGGCCCCTCCAGCTCCCACACCGCCGGGGCGGTGCGCATCGGCCGCATGGCCCGGACCCTGCTGGGGGACCGGCCGGTAAAGGCCTCCCTCCACCTTCACGGCTCCTTCGCGGAGACCGGCGTGGGCCACGGCACGGACAAGGCCCTGGTGGCGGGGCTGCTGGGCATGGCCCCGGACGACCTGGACATCCCCAACAGCTTTGCCCTGGCGGCGGCCCGGGGCCTGAATTTCACCTTCGACGAGATCGACCTGCGGGACGCCCATCCCAACAGCGTTCTCATGGAGGTGACCGGGGCCCACGGCGGCGTCCTGCGGATGCAGGCCTGTTCCACCGGCGGCGGCCGCATCCTGGTCAACAAGCTGGACGGCGTGGAGATGAGCTTCACCGGAGACAGCACCACCTTGATCGTCCGCAACCGGGACGACCGGGGCCACGTGGCCGACGTCACCTACGCCCTGTCCCAGGCCAAGGTGAACGTGGCGGGCATGACCCTTCACCGGGACGCCCGGGGCGGCAGCGCCCTCATGGTCATCGAGACGGACCAGCCGGTGCCGGAGCCCATCCTGGAGCTTGTCCGGTCCCTGCCCGGTATTTTGCAGGTCACCTACTACGAAAAGGAGGATTGACCCATGAATCTGGACGCCATGCAGGATATTCTGGCCGCCTCCCGACGGGAGGGCAAGCCCATGTGGCAGATCGTCCTGGAGACGGATATGGAAAACCGGGGGGTCACGGCCCGGGAATCCCTGGAGAAGATGGCAAAGACCTGGCGGGCCATGGTGGAGGCCTCCGACGCCTATGCCGGACAGCGCCGGAGCCACAGCGGCCTGGCGGGAGGTCAGGGAGAGCAGATGCGGGAGTATGCCGCCCGGGGCGGCACCATCGGCGGGGACTTTACCGCCCAGGTCATCGCCGAGGCCCTGGCTATGGGGGAATCCAACGCCTGTATGCGGCGGATCGTGGCGGCCCCCACCGCAGGGGCCTGCGGCGTGATGCCCGCGGTGCTCATCCCCCTGTGGCGGCGGGAGAACATCCCGGAGGAGCGGATGGTCCAGGCTCTGCTGGTGGCCAGCGGCATCGGGGCCGTGGTGGCCTACCGGGCCTGCATCGCCGGGGCCTCCGGCGGGTGCCAGGCGGAGGTGGGCACCGCCTCCGCTATGGCGGCGGGGGCCCTGGTGTGCCTGCGGGGCGGCTCGGCGGAGCAGGTGTGCCACGCGGTGGCCATGGCCCTGAAGAACCTGCTGGGCCTGGTGTGCGACCCGGTGGCCGGACTGGTGGAGGTGCCGTGCATCAAGCGCAACGTCATCGGCGCCATGAACGCCATTGCCGCCGCCGATATGGCCCTGGCGGGCATTGAGAGCCGCATCCCCGTGGACGAGGTCATCGACGCCATGGGAGATGTGGGCCGCCGCCTGCCGGTGGAATTTCGGGAGACGGCACTGGGCGGTCTGGCCGTCACCCCCACGGGCAAGGAGGTAAAGGAGCGTCTGGCCGCCGGGCGGCGGAAGCAGCGCACCCTCACCATCAAGGACGCCAAGTTCCATATCAAGCGGGAGCAGTAAGAGCAGTGAGAAGAGGAGGCTTTCCAGGGAAAGCCTCCTCACAGTTTATCAAAAAGCCTCGCAGAGTTCGCGCGCAACCGTCGGCAGCTGTGCTGCCATACGGATGCGGCCTACCCCTTGCGGGTACGCCGCCCGGAGGCGGCGGAAGAAAATCAAATCGTTTTTCCGGCGGCGTGTACGTCGGAAAAACACTTTGCGCGGAGCGAGCGTCGAATCGTTTGCCACACGGGGCCCCCGCCGGAGCCCAGCGAAGCGGGTCCGGTGGGGAGAGGAGGCGCAGCGGAGTGAGCGCCGCCTGCCGCTTTGCGGCGGGCGGCGGGATACGGAGCTTGTGCCGACGACGCGCAGAGCGTAGCGAGACCCCTTTGGCGGAAAAGGCGTTAGCCTTTTTCGCCAGTCTCAGAGGAGGCTTTCCCTGGAAAGCCTCCTCATTTGATCTCCTGTTCCAGGTCCTCGAAGACCGCCGCGTCGAAGAAGTCCCGCAGGGTGATGTCCAATCCGTCGCAGAGCTTCTTGATAGTGGCCACGGTGGCGGAGTGGTTGCGCCCGCTGACGATGTTGTTGACCGTGGACTGGGTCACGCCGCTGATGGTGGCCAGCCGGTTGACGGTGATCCCCCGCTGCCGGCACAGGTCCAGGATCCGCTGCCGGACGGCCGTGCTGGTATCCATCGCCTCACATCCTAACTCAAAAGAGATACCGAGATACTATGAGGGTATCTGTTTTTTAACCCAATTATTACCTCTTTTGAGTTGACTTCCCGAATTTTCTCTGCTATACTGGCATCCGGCCGTCAGGGCCCCTCCCTGCCCCGCGGCGGGGACAAATTGCTCTTGACAAGGACCGCCCTGCGTGCTATTGTCTAATATATCATAAGTTGATATATTAATACTCGATATATTGGCCGCGGCCATCGCCGCGGCGGAGGAGGATCGCCTATGCGAGAGATCATTCAGGTCCAGGGCCTGACCAAGACCTTTCACCTCTCGTCCAAACAGCAGAAGCTGGAGAGGACGAAGGAGAAAATTCGAGTGGCGGTGGACAACCTGAGCTTCAGCGCCTGCCAGGGGGAGATCTTCGGCTTGCTGGGCCCCAACGGGGCTGGCAAGACCACCACCCTGCGGATGCTGGCCACCCTGATCCGCCCCGACAGCGGCGACGCCCTGATGGACGGCGTCAGCGTGGTGCGCCAGCCGGAGCAGGTCCGCCGCCACATCGGATTCCTCACCAGCGAGCTGAAGCTGGAGGAGTTTTTCACCCCCAACTACCTCTTCACCTTCTTCTCCGACCTCCACCAGGTGGACCCGGCGGTCCGGGAGGCGCGGCGGCAGGCCCTCTTTGCCCGCTTCGGCATCGACCGCTTCGCCGAGGTGAAGGTCGCCAACCTCTCCACCGGCATGAAGCAGAAGGTCTCCCTGGTGATCTCCATCGTCCACGACCCGGACATCATCATCTTCGACGAGCCCACCAACGGCCTGGACGTGCTCACCGCCCGGGTGGTCACCGACTTCCTCCAGGAGCTGCGGGACCAGGGAAAGACCATCATCGTCTCCACCCACATCTTCAGCTTGGTGGAAAAGCTCTGCGACCGGGTGGGCGTGATCGTCGGCGGACACATGGTCCAGTGCGACACCCTGGAGCGGGTGTGCGGCGGGCTGAGCCTGGAGGACCGGTTTTTCGAGATCTATAAGGAAACGGCAGGTGACGAGGAATGAAGAGCGGACTGTTCGCGGTGATGCGGAAGGAGCTGGCCCGCTTCTTCGGCGACAAGCGGATGGTGGCCAGCATCCTGCTGCCCGGCATCCTGATCTATTTTGTCTACAGCTTCATGGGCCAGGCCATGGGCAGCATGTTCGGCGTGGACGAGGACTTCGCCCCCGCCGCCCAGGTGGTGGAGCTGCCGGACTCCCTGGCGGAGCCTCTCCAGAGCGCCGGGCTGACCCTGACAGAGGTGGAGGCCGACCAGGAGGAGGCGGCCAGAGAGGCCATTACCGGCCAGGAGCTGGACCTGCTGCTGGTGTTCCCGGCGGATTTCGACCAGGCTGTGGCGGACTACGCCCCGGCCTCCGGCCAGCCGGCGCCCCAGGTGGCGGTCTACTACAACTCCTCCTCCACCCAGTCCCAGTTCGCCTACACGGCGGTGACGGAGCTGCTGGACACGTATGAGGCCCAGCTGGCCAACAAGTTCGATGTCAACGCCGGGGCGGAGCGGTATGACCTGACCACCGAGGAGGACGCGGCGGGGGCCTACTTCGCCATGCTGCTGCCCATGCTGCTGATGATATTCCTCTACTCCGGCTGCGCGGCGGTGGCCCCGGAGTCCATCGCCGGGGAGAAGGAGCGGGGCACCATCGCCACCATGCTCATCACCCCCATCCCCCGGGGCCACATCGCCGTGGGCAAGATCCTGGCCCTGGCGGTCATCGCCCTGCTCTCCGGGGCGTCCAGCACCATCGGCACCATTCTGGCCCTGCCCAAGCTCATGGGCGCGGCCTCCGACAACCTCAGCGCCGACATCTACAGTGTGGGGGACTATCTGCTGCTGGCGGCGGTGATCCTCTCCACGGTGCTGCTGCTGGTGACCCTGATCTCCATTCTCTCCGCCTTCGCCAAGACCGTCAAGGAGGCCCAGACCTACGCCACCCCCCTGATGATTCTGGTGATGCTCCTGGGCGTCACCGGCATGTTCGGCGGCGGGGCCAGCCAGGACCTGCCCGCCTACCTGATCCCCCTGTACAACAGTGTTCAGTGCATGGTGGGCGTCTTCTCCTTCACCACTTTTACCGCCGGCGTGGCCGCAACCCTGGCTGTCAACGGCGTATGTACGATCCTGGGCGTGGTGGTCCTGGCCCGGATGTTCAACAGCGAGAAGATCATTTTCGCAAGGTAGGCGCCGCGGTCTACATTCTTTTTCTTGTAAGACCGTAACGACACTTGATTTTGCGAAGCAAAATCTTAGTGGAGTACGTCCCTTGAGGGAAAAGAATCAAAAAGAACTTTTTGCGCGAAACGATGTTTCGCTTTTATTGGTCAACAAAAACGCCCCGCTGGAAACAACGCGTACGGCTGCTCGTCCTCAGGCAAAGGCCGCGGCTATTCCTGTCATCTCAGACAAAAAGGGAGGGTGGGCCAATGGATGTGAATTCCGGGTCCTGGCTGTTTCGGGAAGAACCTCTGGAGGTCATCAAGAATATATTCCGCCGGGCGCTGGGGGCGGAGACGGTCCGGGAGGCCCGGCTTCTGGACGGCGGACTGTTCAATACCACTTACCTTGTGACCTACGGCGCGGGAGAGGAGCGGGCGGTGCTGCGGCTGGGGCCGGTGGAGCGCCACCGTATCATGGGCTTTGAGCAGAATCTCATGGCGGCGGAGGCGTACCTCTACGCCGTGTGCCGGGATATCGGCGTTCCCTGCCCAGAGGTTCTGGCCTGGGACACGTCAAGAACCGCGGTGGACCGGGACTTCATGATTACCAGGTATATCCCCTCTGTGGCCATGGTGAACGCGGAGATGACGGAGGAGAGACGGCATGACCTCTGCTTCCAGCTGGGCGCCTATCTCCGCCGCCTCCACCAGGTGACCGGGGAGAGCTTCGGCTTTGTCTCCCGGGTCTTGGAGGGCCGGCGCTTTGACACCTGGAGCGGCGCCTTCCTCTTCGAGGTGGAGGACATCGTCGGGCGCCTGGAGGCATTTGGCGGTCTGACGGCGGGAGAGGCCGGGGCGGTCCTGGCCCCCTTCCGCCGGAGCAGGGAGCTGCTGGACCAGGTGCGGACGCCCCATCTGCTCCACCTGGACATCTGGGCGGGAAATGTGCTGCTGGACCGGGAGACCCTGGAGATCCTGGCCGTCATCGACAGCGACCGGGCGGTATTCGGAGACCCGGACTTCGAGTTCGCCGCCCCCTGGATGGAGGACCCGGCCCTGCGGCGGGGCTACGGCTTCCCGGAGATCAATCCCGGCGACAGGGACAGGCTGGAGCGGCGGCGGCTCTACCGGGCTTTCTATCTGGCCCTGGACGCCTATGTAGGTCTGGGGGAGTACAACAACCAGGCGCTGTACCGGGACAAGAAGGAAGAGCTCCTGGAGCTCCTGGACATCGGAAAAATGTAGCGAAAAGCGGCGGCGTGCCCGAGTTGGCGCGCCGCCGCTTTTCGCTATGCCTGATCGGACTCCCGCTCCTGGGACTGGAGCCGCCGCTGCTGGCAGGCGTACTGGTGGGGGGTGATGTGGTGGATGCGCTTGAACATCTGGACAAAATGGGAGACGTTCTCAAAGCCGGTGCTGCGGCAGACGGTCTGGACGGATTCGCCGTTGGAGAGCATGAGGCAGGCGTGGGAGATGCGCACGCTGTTGAGGTAGTGCATGTAGGTGATGCCGGTGTGGCGCTTGAAGTAGCTGCAGAAGTAGTATTTGCTGTAGCCGGTCATCCGGGCGGCCTCCTCAATGGTGATCTTCCGGGCGTAGTTGAGGTTGGTCCAGACGATCAGCTCCTGGAGACTGGTATTTTTATACTGTGCGTGGACGGAGGTGTCCCGGTCTTTGTCCACATGCCAGGACAGGATGTAGAACAGCCGCAGGATCTGAGGCAGGCACTCCTTCAGGGAGCCGTCGTGCCGGATGAGATACTGGATGATTTGAAAAACCTCCTGGTAGGCGGGGTTCTGATACAGGAGCTGGTCCAGCCGGCAGCCGCAGACCCGCAGGTAGTTCTCTACATGGATATATCGGTCCATCTCGCGAAAGCCGATCTTAAACACGTACATGGTTCCATCGCAGATACGGATGCTGTTGGAGTGGATGGTGTAAGGTGGGATCACAAACATCTGCCTGCCGCCCAGGGGATAACGATTGGCGTCAATCACAATTTCACCACACAAATCCTCGCATAAAAGGATCTCAATGGAGTCCGCGTAGTGCAGAGGTACGATGTCCTCCGCCTGAAACCGCTTGATATTGATCCGATAGGGCATCTCCTCCGAAAACTGGACTTGTTCTTCAAAGGAGTTGGGCAGCGTGTCCCCGAAGTATACGCACCGCATGGGCCTCCTCTCCGCCGAAAAATGGAAATGATGGATAGACAGGGGCCGCCGGGATATGCCCCTATTGGTAAAATATCACAAAAATCAAAATATTACAATATTTCTTCGAAATATTCGGCCTTGAAACTTTTCGGGTCTCATAGATAATAGAGGGTAGAAGTAATATAAATTAGAAACCTTATAATACTGAAAGGAGACAATACCATGAAGCGATCCGAGATCAACAGGGCGCTGAAGGAGCTGGAGGCCATGTGCGAGAAGCACCGCTGCTACCTGCCCCCCTTCTGCTCCTTCACCCCCGAGCAGTGGCAGAGCGCCGGCCACGAGTACGACGAGGTCCGGGATTGTATGCTGGGCTGGGACATCACCGACTACGGCCAGGGTGACTTTGACAAGATTGGCTTCTCCCTTGTCACCATCCGCAACGGCAACCGGGCCATGGCGGACAAGTATCCCAAGGTGTACGCGGAGAAGCTGCTGTACCTGAAGGAGGGCCAGTACTCCCCCAACCACTTCCACTGGTTCAAGACCGAGGACATCATCAACCGGGGCGGCGGCAACGTGCTCATCCGGGTGTACAACAGCCTGCCCAACGAGGAGATCGACTACGAATCCGACGTCACCGTCCACACCGACGGCCGCACCTACACCGTCCCCGCCGGCACCCAGATCCGCCTGACCCCCGGCGAGAGCATTTTCGTGCAGCAGTATCTGTACCACGACTTCTCCGTGGAGCCGGGCACGGGCCCGGTGCTTCTGGGCGAGGTGAGCCAGTGCAACGACGACAACACCGACAACCGGTTCAACCCCCCCATGGGCCGCTTCCCCGCCATTGAGGAGGACGAGCCCCCCTACCGCCTGCTGTGCAACGAGTACCCGGCGGCGAAGTAAGGAGGCGTTTCAAATGGATGTTGTGGCGCTTGGCGAACTGCTGATCGATTTTACCTGCGTCGGCACCGACGCCGACGGCTATCCCACCATGGCGGCCCACCCCGGCGGCGCGCCGGCCAACTTTCTGGCGGCTCTGACCAAGTTCGGCGCCAAGACCGCCCTGCTGGGCAAGGTGGGCACCGACACCTTCGGCCGGCTCCTCACCGGCACCCTCCGGACCGCGGGGATCGAGACCCGGGGCCTGGTGGCCGCGGACGACGTGTTCACCACCCTGGCCTTCGTGACTCTGGACGAGACCGGCAACCGGGAGTTCGCCTTCTCCCGGAAGCCCGGAGCGGACACCTGCATCACCTACGAGGAGCTGGACCTGAGCCTGATCGACGAGACGAAGGTATTTCACTTCGGGACCCTGTCCCTCACCGACGAGCCCGCCCGCTCCACCACCCAGCGGGCGGTGGCCTACGCCAAGAGCAAGGGCAAGCTCATCACCTACGACCCCAATCTCCGCATCCCCCTGTGGAAGGACCTGGATACCGCCAAAGAGCAGATCATCTGGGGTCTGGAGCAGGCGGACGTGGTGAAGATCAGCGACGAGGAGGTGGACTTCCTCTGGGGCCTGAGCCCTGAGGAGGGGGCCGACTACATACTGAAGAACTTCGGAGTGAAGCTGGTGTTTGTCACCTGCGGTCCCAATGGCTGCATCTTCAAGAACCAAAACGCCTGCGGCACGGCGCCCAGCCTGGAGGGCATCCCGGTGTCGGACACCACCGGCGCGGGGGATATCTTCGGCGGCAGCGCCCTGTGGAAGGTCCTGTCCCTGGGCAAAGCTCCCGGGGACTTAAGCGAGGCGGAGCTGCGGGAGGTCACGACCTTTGCCTGCACCGCGGCGGGCCTGTCCACCACCCGCTCCGGCGGGATCTCCAGTGTGCCGTCCTATGACGAGGTCATGGAGAGGATGGCCCGGGCATGAATCATACCATTCAAAACGAACATCTCACCGTGACGGCGGCGGCCCGGGGGGCGGAGCTCCAGTCCATCCTGGGCGCCGACGGCACGGAGTATCTGTGGCAGGGGGACCCCAGGTACTGGTCCGACCGGGCCCTGAACATCTTCCCCTGCGTGGCCCGGCTGACGAACGGCAGCTACTATCTGGACGGTCAGCTGTACCACATGGACATCCACGGCATCGCCCCCTACCGGGACTTCCGCCTGGCGGAAAACACCGGAGAGAGGATGACCCTGGAGCTGGCCGCCGACGAGGAGACCCTCCAGTCCTACCCCCGGCGGTTCGTTTTCCGGGTGACCTACGCCCTCCAGGGCGGGACCCTGGCCGTCACCTACGAGGTGGAGAACCGGGACGAGCGGACCATGTACTTCGGCCTGGGAGGCCACCCCGGCTTCCGGGTGCCCCTGGCGGAGGGGGCCTCCTTTGAGGACTACCGCCTGCGGTTCTCCAGCCCCTGTGAGCCGAAGCGGGTGGGCTTTACCGACGCCTGCTTCCTGGACGGGACGGAGACGCCCTTCCCCCTGGAAAACGGCCGGGACATCCCCCTGCGGCATGAGCTGTTCGACCGGGATGCCATCGTGCTGCGGGACATGGACCGGGCCCTCACCCTGGAGACCGGCCGGGACGGCCGGGGCGTCACCGTCTCCTTCCCGGGGATGGACTATGTGGGCATCTGGCACAAGCCCAAGACTGACGCCCCCTATGTGTGCATCGAGCCCTGGTGCTCCCTGCCCGCCGTTCAGGATGTGGTCACCGTGATGGAGGAGCGGCGGGACTACCTGCGGCTGGAGGCCGACGGCGTCTACCGCAACCAGTGGACCATCGAAATACACTCCCGCGCACAATAAAGGCTTGTCGGCGTCCGCCGGCATATGCCGGCGGACCCGTCAGCCTCCAGGCTGACGGAGCGGACGCTCTCCACCGGCGCGGAAAATGAAATAAGCGGAATGAACGACACTTGACGACACAGGACAGGAGGACCGAGATGATAGTCAAGGATTGGACGCTGTACTATGAGGGCCAGGAGCCCGTGGCATGTCAGGCCCCCTGTACTCTCTACAGTGTGCTTTATGAGAGCGGGCGCATCCCCGACCCCTTCTACGGGCTCAACGACCAGCGCCTCACCGCCCTGGCGGATAAGGACTGCGCCTTTGAGGCCCAGGTGGAGGCGGATGAGGCGCTGCTGTCGAGGCAGTATGTGGAGCTGACCTTCCAGGGGCTGGACACCATCTGCCGCATCTCCCTCAACGGGGTGACCCTGGACCGGGTGAAGAACATGCACCGGGCCTACACCTACGACGTGAAGGAGCTCCTGCGCCCGGGGAAGAACACCCTGCGGCTGGAGTTCGCGTCCCCCACCCGGTATTTCGCAGAGAGGCACGCGAAGCACTACCTGTACACCAACGACGGCGACACCATCCCCGGGGCGGCCCACCTGCGGAAAGCCCTCTACCAGTCCGGCTGGGACTGGGGCCCCGCCCTGCCGGATATGGGCATCTACCGGCCCGTCACCCTGGAGTGGTATGACGTGGACCGGATCGGCGACGTTGCCGTGCGCCAGCACCACCGGGAGGACGGCTCCGTGGAGGTGGAGGTCTCCGTCGCCGGCAAGCGGGGGGCGGACACGGTGTGCTACGCCTCCATGGACGGAAAGCGGGTAGAGCTCACCGGCGGCACGGGCCGCATCGTCGTCGAGAACCCCAGGCTCTGGTGGGTCCGGGGCTACGGCGAGCAAAACCTCTACGATCTGGAGATCGAGATGACCGCCGGCGGCCGGGTCATCGACCGCTGCCGCAAAGAGATCGGCCTGCGGACGCTGACGGTGAGCACCGCCAAGGACCCCGACGGCGGCGGCAGCGAGTTCTGTTTTGTCAACAACGGCGTGAAGATCTTCTCCATGGGAGCCAACTACATCCCCCAGGACAACCTCCTCAGCCGGGTCACCCATGAGCGGCTGGACGAGATGATGGTCCAGTGCCTGGACGGCAACTTCAACACCCTGCGGGTCTGGGGCGGCGGCTACTACCCCGACGACTACTTCTTCCATCTGTGCGACCGCAACGGCATCCTGGTCTGGCTGGACTTCATGGTCGCCTGCGCCAACGTGTATATGAGCGAGGAGTTTGAGAGGGAGTGCGCCGCGGAGGCGGAGGGCGTCCTGAAGCGGCTCCACCACCACGCCAGCCTGGGCCTGTTCTGCGGCAACAACGAGATGGAGGAGATGATCGCCAACCAGGGCAAGGGCGAGAGCCTGCTGGTGCGGAACGACTATGTCCGCCTCTACGAGCATGTCCTGCCGGAGCTCTGCGAGCGGTACGCCCCCCAGACCTTCTACTGGCCCTCCAGCCCCTCCTCCGGCGGCGGCTTTGACGAGCCGGGGAATTTCGCCCGGGGGGACACCCACTACTGGGAGGTCTGGCACGGCGGCGTGCCCTTCACCACCTACCGGAAGAAGAGCTTCCGCTTCTGCTCGGAGTACGGCTTTGAGAGCTTCCCGTCCATGAAGACCATCCGCACCTTCTGCGAGGAGAAGGACATGAACTGCTTCTCCCGGGTCATGGAGGACCACCAGAAGTGCAAGGGCGGCAACGGGAAGATCCTCCGGTACCTTGCGGACAACTACCTCTACCCCTCCTCCTTTGAGGACCTGGTCTATCTCTCCCAGCTCCTCCAGGCGGACGCCATCAAGTACGGCGTGGAGCACTTCCGCCGCCAGCGGGGCTACTGCATGGGCTCCATCTACTGGCAGTTCAACGACTGCTGGCCGGTGGCCTCCTGGTCCAGCGTGGACAGCCTGGGCCGGTACAAGGCCCTGCACTACGCGGCAAAGAAGTTTTACGCTCCGGTGGCCATGGGTCTGTTCCTGGAGAAGGGCCGTCTGGCGGTGAACATCTCCAACGAGACCATGTCGGACTTCCGCGGGCACATCCAGCTGTCCCTGTGCCGCTCCGACCTGACCGTATTGGACCAGGTCCGGACGGAGGCGGCGGTGGAGGCTCTGACCGCCAGGGACGTCTTCTCCTACAAGGTGCCGGAGGCTGATCCCTATGAGACCTACCTCTATGTGGACCTGTACGACGGGGCGGGGAACTTCCTCATGCGCCAGACCGAGCTGCTGGTCCCCGCCAAGCACTTCTCCTGGCTCCCGCCCCACCTGGATTTCCAGTTTACGGACGCGGAGGGCGGCGTGGAGATCGCCGTCACATCCGATGTGTTCACCAAGGGCGTGGCCATCGACTTTGACAGCTTTGATTGTGTGTTGTCCGATAATTTCTTCGACCTGACCGACGGCCAGCCCTACCGGGTGACCGCCAGAACGGACCGGAGCGCCGCGCAGCTGCGGGACCATCTGCTGTACAAAACTGTCAACGGCATCAGATGATCGCCGCTGGATCGACTGGAAAGGAGGAAACCGCAAATGTACCGACTGCTGATCGTCGATGAGAGCGTCAATGCCTGCGAGCAGATCACACAGCGGCTGGACTGGGCTGCCTATGGGTTTTCCGGGATCATGACGGCAACCTCCTATATGGAAGCGGTGGGCAAGGCGGTGGACTTCATGCCCCATGTGGCCCTGGTGGGCGTCCATCTGGGGGACCGGATGGGCTATGAGCTGGTGGAGCAGCTGTGCGCCATGGGCCTTCAGACAGCGTTCTGCATGATGTCCGACGTGGACGATCCCGCGCTGATCCGCCGCTCCATGCAGGCCACGGCCCAGGATTTTCTGCTCAAGCCCGTGCGGGCGGAGGAGCTGCGGGCCTTCGTGGAGCGGGTGCTGTCCAGCGATCTCCACAGCTCACTGCCCAGCGCCGCCGGCGAGGTGGACCCTGTGCTCCAGGTGGAGTACACCCAGCTCTCCAAGGTCACCAACAGGATCATCCTGGTGGTGAAAAACGGCTTTCGGCAGACCCAGACCCTCTCCAGCATCGCGGAGAGCTTCCACATGAGCAGCAAGTACATCGGCCGTGTCTTTCTGCGGGATACCGGCATGAAATTCTCCGAGTATCTCATGGCCTACCGGATGATGGAGGCGAGGAAGCTGATCGTCAGCACCACGGAAAAGATTTCCAATATCGCCAATATGGTGGGCTATGCCCAGCTGAACAACTTTTACATCCACTTCAAGAACTACTTCGGGGTCTCGCCCAGCGTTATGCGGGGCTCCGGACCCGTGGGAAGGTGGGAGATCAGCGACGGGGCGTCCCCGGCGCTGGACAGCAGAGAGGAGGCCGCCGTGTGAATAATTTATTCAGCCTTGAAAATCCGCTGATGCGGTTTCTTGCCCGGGTGTTCGACATGATCGTGACCAACGCCCTCTTCCTGATCTGCTGCGTGCCGGTGGTCACCGCCGGCGCGGCCATCGCCGCCCTGAACAAGGTGACCCAGGGCATTGTCCTGGACCGGGACTTCGGGACCATCCGCCTGTTTTTCAGAGCGTTCCGGGAAAACTTCAAGCAGGCCACCGCGGCCTTTCTGGTGCTGCTGTTGATCTTTCTGAGCTTGGCGTGCAACGCCCTCCTTGTCATGATCTACCTCACCGGGACCCTGGCGGTGGTGCTCAAAGGGGCGCTGTTTGTCCTGGCGGTACTGGTGCTGGCGGTGGCGGTCTACCTCTTCCCGCTGATGACCCGGTATGACAACGCCCTGCGGGAGCACGTAAAGAACGCCATGATCCTTGCCGTGGCCAAGCTGCCCCGGACGGTGGTGATGGTGCTGGTGACGAGCCTGCCGGTGCTGGTGCCCTACTTCTCCCTGCCCACCTTCTTCCAAACCCTGCCCTTCTTCTTTATCATCGGCTTCGCGTTTATGAGCTATGTGTCCAGCCAGCTGCTGGTCCCCGTGTTCCGGGAGCTGGAGGGGGACCAGGAGGCGCCAAGCGAGGAGCAGGAGGCAGAGGACGAATAAAGAGGACGGGGACTTCCGTCCCCGCCCTCCGCAAGCTCTCCCCTCAGTAGTCGATCCGCCCCGGCGTGGCGA
The DNA here is from genome assembly GCA_018712665.1 of Candidatus Pelethomonas intestinigallinarum. Lineage (GTDB taxonomy): Bacteria > Bacillota > Clostridia > Oscillospirales > Oscillospiraceae > Pelethomonas > Pelethomonas intestinigallinarum. Next base: position 14,597 of record DVGP01000016.1, read on the forward strand.
TTTCGTCCATGGTGTTGGTGCAGCCGATGGCGCCGTCCGGCCGGCGTTTGCACACCAGGGACTCCTCGCACAGCTCCGGGATGGCGTCCGTTTCCCCGGCGGCAAAGGCCTGCGCCTTTTCCATGGCCGTGGACAGCCGGGCGCACACGCCGCCCAGGCGGACGTCGATGATCTCGAAGCCGTTGGGTTTGTTGGTGGACTCCCACAGCCGCCGCCAGATCACCCGCAGCGCGTCCACCGCGGCGATGGTCTCCGGCAGCTCCGCCGCCAGGGCCCCGACCTTCTCCCGGTCCCCGCGCCGAACGGCCTCCCCGGCCTGCTCATGCCAGGCGCACTTCAGCGCCAGGGCCCGGGCCAGAGCGGCATAGGAGCGGAACATGAGCTCATAGGCCGGATTTTCCTCCGCGTAGCGGGCATAGCGCCCCTCCAGCATGGCGAAATGCTCCGCCATCCTCAGCCCGGCGGTGTCCGCCTCGAACAGCTGGATCAGGGGGTCCTGGTACAGCATGAATTTGCAGACGTTCACCGGGTCGCCGGGGGCAGAGTTTTTGGTGCCGGGCACCTGGTTGAACAGGCTCAGGTCCAGGAAGGCCTGGGGGTCCGCGCCGCAGCAGCGGCGGAACCGCTCGCCCAGGGCCGCCGGATCATATACTCCGGTGTAGGTCATCTCGCCGTAGAGCTGGAGACCCAGCAGGGCGGCGGTGAAGTTGGTCTCCGCGCCGTTGTCACCCCAGGCGGTGGCCACCACCAGGGGCACCCCCGCCTTCATGCAGGCGGTGAGTCCCGGCACCGTGTTCTCAATGGCGTTGGTGTAGGAGGGCGCGGGACCAATCCAGGTCCACAGCCCCCCGGCAAACACCGTGGGAGCCGGGAACTGGGCGTGCTTTTCCAGGGCGTCGGCGTACTTCTCCTCCTGATTCTGGTAGTAGTCCCAGTAGACCAGGGTGATCCGGGGGTCCACCGCGTCCCGTGCCTTCTGGGAGGGCATTCCGCCGCTGTGGTAGTCGCTGCCGTCCAGGTGGAAGTACATGTCGCTCCACATCATGGCCTGGAGGCCGTACTTGTCGGTGATCTCCAGCACCCGGCTGAGGTGGCGGCCGATGACGCTGTGGGGGTCCTCGTAGCCGAACCGCCGCAGGTGCTCGCCCACGCCCACGCCGAAGGCCTCGTCCATCCCCAGGTGGATGCGCCGGGAGCGGTAGGGGGCGGAGGCCGCCCGGATCATCTGCTCCAGCAGCTCGTAGGTCTCGTCCAGGTCCGCCAGCAGCACCTCGTCGTTGTCCCGCAGGTGGCGGAAGGCGGGCCAGTGGAGAATCCGCTTGAGGTGTCCCAGGGCCTGGATGCAGGGACACAGCTCGATTCCCAGGACGTCGGCGAAGTCGTCCAGGGCCTTCAGCTCCTCATAGGTATAGCGGCCCCGCTTGTACCCAAAGAAGGGCTGCTCCGGCACCTCGTAGGTGTCCTCAGTGTACAGCATCCCCAGGTTCAGGCCCATGAGGGCCATCTTCCGCAGGAAGAAGCGCATGGCCTCCGGCTTCAGCACGGCGTTGCGGGAGCAGTCGAACATCACGCCGGAGGAGGCGAAGCGGGCCTTCTCCCGGATGGAGCAGGAGGCCAGGGGCTGGGGGATCAGGCTCAGAGCCCGGTAGAGCTGCACCGGCGTCTCCCAGGTGATGTCCACGGAGGCCCCGTCGCAGGTCACCTCCAGGGCATCGCCCTGCCGGCAGCGGATCTCTACGCCGGCCTCATCCGGCTCCATACCCAGGTCGTCCGCCAGGATGGCCAGGGCCTCCTTCCAGTGGTCGGGCAGCTGCCCGGTCAGATGGATGGGTGTATGCATATGTTTTTCTCCTCGCTTTCATTTGGCAGATGGGTATCACCATTATGGCAAAAGGAAGGCGCAAAAGCTAGTGCTGAAACGAAACATTTTCTCCCGATCCACGCCTGCCGGCCGAAGCTCCGGCGCCGCCGGCGGCAGTTCCCGATCCATCGCCGCATCGGCCTGTTTCGACGGCCGGAGAGAGAAACTTCCGAGACGATGTAACCTTTTCCTACTACAAAAGTGGCCTTTCTAGACTTTACCAAAGTGTTACGTAAATATAT
>DVGP01000106.1 GCA_018712665.1 Candidatus Pelethomonas intestinigallinarum
AGAGGAAATCGGAGGAAAGAATAGGCGTTTGGGCTTTTCCGGCAAATATTTGAACGAAGCTAGGCTTACTGAGTTGCTTGATAGCAGTGAGAAACCCATACCCGAAGAAGATCAGGTGGTCGATTTTGACCAATATATCACCAGTTTTTCAGACCTGATCAAAATCCAAGAGCAAAATCCCTAAACTCCTTGTGCCCCAATGACTTGAACCCCTTGCCAGCGGGGACAGTCTGGACTGGAAGGACATCTCGGCAAGCGAAATCACCCAGCGGGTGACGGAGCGGGTAAAGAGCGGATCCATCTGCCTGTTCCACAACGCCGCCCTCCACACCCCGGAAGCCCTCCCCGCCATCCTGGACTACATGGCGGAGAACGGCTACACTGTGGTGCCTATCTCTCAGATCCTGCTGGAGGGCGAGTACTACATGGACCACACCGGTATGCAGTGCCCGGCGGAGGCGTAGCCAGTCCTCCATCTGCAGAAATGGCGGAGGCCACTTTTTCTATGGATGACACCAGCACTCAAAAGCGGAGGCGCCCGGCTTACGCCGGGCGCCTCCATTTTTAGGTCCGCGGCCACGGCGCGCCGCTGATCGGGGCGCGCCGTGGCCGCAAATTTTCAGCTATGCCAGAAACTGGCGAAAGGCTCAGAGGCCCATCTCCGCCTTGACCTCCTTGAAGCACTTCACGGCGAAGTCCAGGTCCTCCTTGGTGTGACCGGCGGAGATCTGGGTGCGGATGCGGTCCTTGCCCTTGGGCACCACGGGGTAGCAGAAGGCCACCACGTACACGCCCTTTTCCAGCATCCGCTCGGCGAACTCGTGGGCGGTCCTGGGGTCGGGGAGCATGACGGGGACAATGGGGTGCTCCCCGGGCAGCAGGTCGAAACCCAGCTTCTCCATCTCGGCGCGGAAGTACCGGGCGTTTTCGTGGACCTTGTCCCGCAGCTCCGTGGAGGCGGTGAGCAGCTCCAGGGTCTTCAGGGAGGCGGCGCAGATGGCCGGAGCCAGGGTGTTGGAGAAGAGGTAGGGCCGGCTGCGCTGGCGCAGCAGGTCCACGATCTCCTGCCGGGCGGCGGTGTAGCCGCCGGAGGCCCCGCCCAGGGCCTTGCCGAAGGTACCGGTGAGGATGTCTACCCGGCCCTGGACGCCGCAGAACTCCGGAGTGCCCCGGCCCTTGTCCCCCATGAAGCCCACGGCGTGGCTGTCGTCCACCATCACCAGGGCGTCAAACTCATCGGCCAGATCGCAGATCCCCTGGAGGTTGGCGATGTAGCCGTCCATGGAGAACACGCCGTCGGTAGCGATGAGCTTCACCTGGCAGCTGGAGGCCTTGGCGTCCTCCAGGCACCGGCGCAGGTCCGCCATGTCGTTGTTCTTGTAGCGGTAGCGCTTGGCCTTGCACAGCCGCACGCCGTCGATGATGGACGCGTGGTTCAGCTCGTCGGAGATCACCGCGTCCTCGGGCCCCAGCAGGGTCTCGAAGAGACCGCCGTTGGCGTCGAAGCAGGAGGAGTAGAGAATGGCGTCGTCCATGCCCAGAAACTCCGCCAGCTTCCCCTCCAGCTCCTTGTGGATGGCCTGGGTGCCGCAGATAAACCGCACGGAGCTCAGGCCGAAGCCCCACCGGTCATAGCTCTCCTTGGCCGCCTGGATGAGGGCCGGGTGGTCGCTGAGCCCCAGATAGTTGTTGGCGCACATGTTCACCACCCGCTTGGCCTGGGTGGTGTCGATGCGGGAGAGCTGGGGTGTGGTGATCACCCGCTCCTCCCGCCAGGTCCCCGCCTCCCGGATGGACTCCAGCTCTCCGCGGTACTTCTCAATAGCCTGCTTCATATCCGTATTCCTCCTGCTTTATTTTTATTGAAATTTGGATCATCAACAAACTGAACTGCGGTGTGGCGTCAGACGACCACATCCTCCGCCTTTGCCCCGACGAGGGCGATCAGGTCTCCGGGCCTGACCTCCACCTGAAAGCCGATTTTCCCGGCGGAGACCAGGATGGTCTCCTGGTCCAGGGCGCTGCGGTGGAACACCGTGGGAAAGAGCTTTTTCATCCCCACCGGGGAGCAGCCCCCGTGGACGTAGCCCGTCAGGGGCAGCAGCTCCTTACTGGGCAGCATGGCCACGGACTTCTCCCCCACCGCCCTGGCCGCCTTCTTCAGGTCCAGGGTGGCCGCCACGGGGATGTCGAAGACATAGAATCCCCCGGAGGCCCCCCTTGTTACCAGTGTCTTGAACACCCGGTCCGGGTCCAGCCCCAGGCTCCGGGCCACCGTCACCCCGTCGGGGGCCTCGCCGTCCCCGTGGGGGTAGGCGTGGGGGGTGTAAGGGACCTTTTTCTGGTCCAGTAAGCGCATGACGTTGGTTTTTTCTTCTTTCTGCTTTGCCATGGTATCACCTCGAACAAGTCATTCGATCACGGTGGCGCCCCAGATATAGACGCCCAGAGCCACTGCCGTAAGCAGGACCCAGTTCACCTTCTGCATGGCCAGGTAGAAGTCCGTGGGCTCCGGGTCCCGCACCGACAGGGCGTGCTGGAAGCGAAAGAAAAACCTGGGAAAAGCCACCATGGTGGCGGCGAGAAGGCTGAAAAACACCCCCAAAGCATAGGCTGTCCAGCTCCCGCGGCAGACGGTGTCCGGTCCCAGGGCAAAGCGGACCACGTCGCTGGCCTCCAACGCAAAGTTGTCCCAGGAGCTGGAATAGGAGGTGAAGTAGTGGACGAGCGGCCCGATCTCCCGGGAGCCGTCCTCCAGATAGAGCGCGCCGGAATCCCTGTCGCAGCCACCAGAGAAGATCGACGTTCCGTCCAGAAATACCTCGATCCTGGGCACGTCGCCGCCGTGTTCCCGGGAGATGGTCCCCTCCGGCCAGGTCACCCGGCCGGTCTGGCGAAGGCGGCTGCCGACGGTGAACTCCACCACCGTATCCGCCCCGTCGGGCCAGACCCGGATGGCGATATCCTCGCCATAGACGGCGCTGGTGTAGACAGCCGCGTTCCCTTCCTCAGCGGGGCGCAGCAGGCTGCCGCCCCACTGCACCAGAGGCTGGCTCCGATTGACCCCGGTGAGGACGGCAAAGAGCACCGTTATGGCCGCCAGCAGGCCCAGCAGGATCTTTTGCAGCAGGGTGCGCTTCTCGCTCATCGTCGGTTCCTCCTTCTCAAGGGTTACACGTTTCCTGTTTCAGCCGCGCCCGCAGCTCTGTCAAGCGATCTCTCAAAACGGCGGCGTACTCGAATTCCAGCATCTTCGCCGCGCCGCCCCACGGAGCTCCGCTCCGCGGGGACCCCCTCGGCATTCCACCTGCGCGGGGCAAGTGAATTGCCCCTTGCGCCGAGGTTTTGCTCCGCAAAACGCTCGTGCGGCGCATCCGCGCCGGGGGAGGCGGCGAAGGTTACTTCAGCTGCGCCCGCAGCTCTGTCAAGCGGTCTCTCAAAACGGCGGCGTACTCGAATTCCAGCATCTTCGCCGCCTCTTTCATCTGCTTCTCCACCCGGGCGATCTCCTCGGTGAGCTCGGCGGGAGTGAGCTTCCGCCCGGCCTTCTTCTGGGTCTCCTCGGCGGCCTGGGAGATCTCCAGGATCTCCCGGACGGACTTGATCACCGTCTTGGGCACGATGCCGTGGGCTTTGTTGTACGCGTCCTGGATCTTCCGGCGGCGCTCAGTCTCGTCCATGGCGGCCTTCATGCTCCGGGTGATGGTGTCGGCGTAGAGGATGACCATGCCCTCGGCGTTCCGGGCCGCCCGGCCGATGGTCTGGATCAGGCTGGTCTCGGACCGGAGGAAGCCCTCCTTGTCCGCGTCCAGGATGGCCACCAGGCTCACCTCCGGCATGTCCAGGCCCTCCCGCAGGAGGTTGATGCCCACCAGCACGTCGAACTCCCCCAGCCGCAGGTCCCGGATCAGCTGCATCCGCTCGATGGTCTCCACGTCGTGGTGCATGTACCGCACCCGGATGCCCGCCTTTTTCAGATATTCCGTCAGGTCCTCGGCCATCTTTTTGGTCAGAGTGGTCACCAGCACCCGCTCGTTCCGCGCCGCCCGGGCGTTGATCTCCCCAATGAGGTCGTCGATCTGGCCCTGGACGGGCCGGACCTCCACCCGGGGGTCCAGAAGGCCCGTGGGACGGATGACCTGCTCCACGATCTGGTCCGCCTGGCCCCGCTCGTACTCGGCGGGAGTGGCGGAGACGTAGACCGCCTGGTGGAACCGCTCCTGGAACTCGTCGAACTTCAAGGGCCGGTTGTCGAAGGCGCAGGGCAGGCGGAAGCCGTATTCGACCAGGCTCTCCTTCCGGGCCCGGTCCCCGTTGTACATGGCCCGGACCTGGGGCAGGGTCACGTGGCTCTCGTCCACGAAGAGGATGAAGTCGTCTGGGAAGTAGTCCATCAGCGTCATGGGCGGGGAGCCCACGGGCCGGTTGGAGATCACCCGGCTGTAGTTCTCGATGCCGGAGCAATAGCCCAACTCCCGCATCATCTCCATGTCGTAGGTGGTCCGCTGGCGGATGCGCTGGGCCTCCACCAGCTTGCCGTGCTCCACGAACCAGGCCTCCCGCTCATCCAGCTCCTTGCCGATCTCCACAATGGCCCGGTCCATCTTCTCCTTGGAGGTGACGTAGTGGCTGGCGGGCCAGACGGGGATGGCGGTGAGGCGGCGGGTGACGGCCCCGGTGACCGGGTCGATCTCGCTGAGGCGGTCGATCTCGTCGCCGAAGAACTCCACCCGGATGGCGCTGCTCTTCCAGTAGGCGGGCCACAGCTCCACCGTGTCCCCCCGGACCCGGAACATGTTCCGCTCAAAGGCGATGTCGTTGCGCTCGTAGCGGATCTCGATGAGCCGACGCAGCAGGTCGTCCCGCTCCATGGTGGCCCCCACGCTCAGGGAGATCATCATGTGCTGGAAGTCGTCGGGCTCCCCCAGGCCGTAGATGCAGCTGACGGAGGAGACCACGATCACGTCCCGCCGCTCCAGCAGGGAGGCGGTGGCCGCCAGCCGCAGCCGGTCGATCTCCTCGTTGACGGAGGCGTCCTTCTCGATGAAGGTGTCCGTGTGGGCGATGTAGGCCTCCGGCTGATAGTAGTCGTAGTAGGAGACGAAGTACTCCACCGCGTTGTTGGGGAAAAACTCCCGGAACTCCTCGCACAGCTGGGCCGCCAGGGTCTTGTTGTGTGCCAGCACCAGGGTGGGCCGCTGGACGGCCTCGATGACCTTGGCCATGGTGTAGGTCTTGCCCGAGCCGGTGACGCCCAGGAGGACCTGCTCCCGCAGACCGTCCTCGATGCCCCGGGCCAGCTTCTCGATGGCCTGGGGCTGGTCCCCGGAGGGCGTGTATTCCGATACGACCTTGAATTCAGGCATGACCATACCTCCCACATGCGGGACCACGCTCCGGGCGCGGCCCCTCTCCGATACAGTATACCGCCAACTGCCCCCTGGGGTCAACACCTGATTGACAAAATCAAACGTTTTTGTATGCCACCGGCGGTCTCTTTCCCGCCAGATTGTTCTTTTTTTCAAAAACCGCCGCCAAAGCAAAATTTCCCGCCGGCCCGCTTGACAATATCGAATATCAATATTATACTGAAACCAGAAATAGCGATATTCGATATTCAGCCGGAGAGGAGGTGGGGCCGTGGCCCGGGAGAAGTACCAGACCCTGACGGAGCAGATGTTCTACATCCTGCTGTGCCTGACCCGGGAGCAGTGCGGGGTGGACATCATGGAGCGGGTGCGGGAGATGACGGAGGGCCGGGTGGTCATCGGCCCCGGCACCCTCTACAGCCTGCTGGAGAGCTTCCAGCAGGAGGGCTTCATCCGGGAGACGAAGGTGGAGGGCCGCCGCCGCAGCTACCGCATCACCCGCCGGGGCCGGGAGCGGCTGGACCAGGAGCGGCAGCGGCTGGAGCGGCAGCTGGAGGACTATGGGCGGTACGGAGAGGAGGCGTGAGCCATGAGAGAGAAAAAGTGGGTCCCGAACATCTATCAGCCGGACGACGAGGCGGCCATCGTCAAGAGGCTGGAGAAATTAGCGGCCAAGGGGTGGTTCCTGGAGCGGGCGGAAAACTGGGGCTGGACCCTCCGCCGGGGGGAGCCGGCCCAGGTCCGGTACGCCGTCACCTACTTCCCCGGGGCATCGGTCTTCGACCCCGGCCCCACGGAGGACCAGGAGACCTACGCCGACTACTGCCGGGCGGCGGGCTGGGAATTCGTCTCCTCCTACGGACCCGTGCAGTACTTCCGCTCCGACCTGCCGGACCCAGTGCCCATCGAGACCGACCAGGGGGAGAAACTGGCGGCCATCCACCGGACCAAGACGAAAAACACCCTGCTGGCCTCCGGCCTGGTGCTGGTGGTCCTAGCCATCTTCTGGTCGGGACAGCTGCGGGTCCTGCGGCAGACCCCCTTGTCCGTTCTCAGTGACAACGTGCGTCTGGCGATCTTGGCGGTGTTCCTGATCCTGAGCCTGTGTGCCGTGATCGCGCCGGTGGACTACCTGATCTGGTATATCCGCTCCAAGCGGTCCGTGGAGAACGGCGGGGCCTGCCTGCCCAGCCGCACCTGGCTCCGGTCCGCCGCGAACATCCTTCTGCTGTCCTGCCCGGCGGCACTGCTGGGTGTGGTACTGGCCGCCGCCGGCAGTGTCCGCCGGATCGCGCTGTTCCTGGTCCTGCTTGTCCTGCAGTTCCTGCCCTATGCCGCGCTATGGACCATGTTCCTCCTGCTTAGGCGCCGGGGCCGGGACAGGGACGCAGTCAGGAAGGGCTACATCATCGCGGCGGTGATCGCCGGGATCGGAAGTATAGCGCTGCAGAACACCATTCAAGACAGCGAAGCCTTCAGCGGTCTCCTGACTGCCCCCGCCCGGCAGCCGGAGCAAATCTACGTGGACAGCGACGGGGACAGCCACGATCTCTACGCCGACGACCTGCCGGTGACCCTGGAGGACCTGGGGATCCAGGTAACGGCGTCGGACCACTGCTCCTATGAGCGGAACCACAGCGCCTCGCCCCTGGTCTCCTACACCACTTATGAGCAGCGGGCGGCAAGCGAGGAGAGCGACCTACCCTGGCTCCTCTACGGCGTGGCGGACTTCGCCTGGGAGGGCCTGGCGAAGGAACAGATGGAGCGCATGGTGTACGGCGGCCCCGTGGTGATGGGCGGGCAGATCTTTATTCTGCGGGAGAGCAACGCCGTGGAGGACCCCCGCTGGGGGGCGGACCAAGCATATTTCTCCTCCAGCAGCAATGATGGCGGGGAATGGCTCCTCCGGTACGGAGACCGGCTGGTCAGCATCCGCCAGCGGGGCTGGGAGCTCACCGACGAGCGGGTGGAGATCCTCCGGGAGGCCCTCTCAGGGCAGTGAGAGGTGATTTCATGGGCTCCATAAGGAGGTTTCAGGGGCTCCGCCCCCGTACCCCGGGGTACTTTTCCCTCGCCGGAAAAGTACCCAAAAGGGCGCATAAGGGAGGGACCCTTTCGATGGGGTCCCTCCCTTATGTATCCCTCCCCCACGACGACACAAAGGGGGCAATGCCCCCTTTGGAATCCCCCGCAGGACCTCCCAATATCCTGTCTGACGATGGATACTCCCGTGGT
>DVGP01000107.1 GCA_018712665.1 Candidatus Pelethomonas intestinigallinarum
CAGGTGAAGGTCCCCCAGTCCTCCGAGCGGAAGGTGCCGGTCTGGGCGGAGGGCAGGCCGGTGCCCGCCACCCGGCGGATCTCCGGCAGCTCCTCCAGGACCTCCAGGGAGGCGATGTCCTCCCGGTCCACCGTGAAGGCGGACCCGTAGTGGGAGGCGGTGACGGCCTCCTCCGTCACGACCAGCTCCACCGGGGCCTTCTCCATACCCATGAGCCACACTCCCACCAGGGGCAGGGCCAGCAGCAGGGCCAGGGAGGCCCCCATGATGACCTGACCGGACCGCCGGGCCAGGTTGACGCTGGTGTTCATCCCCACACGGTCGTTGACGATGAGGCGGCGGTCGTTGGGGTTGTAGTAAAACATGCCCCAGATCCAGTGGTCGTCCTCATCCACGTAGAAGTCCCCGCCGCTGTCGGCGGTGAGCTTCTCCTGGAGCCGCCGGACCCGGAGCTCCAGCCCCACCACGGCCCCGACCACCACCACTATATAGATCAGGAGCAGGGCCATGAACAGCCAGGCGCTCTCCACCAGGAACAGGCCGCCGAAGAACAGCCCGGTGGCCCAGGCGATCACCAGCCAGCACTTGCCCCAGTTGTACCGCCGCAGGCGGGTCAGGGCCATGGTCCGGTCTGTGTCCCCGTCCACCACCTCCGCCTTGTTCCGGTACAGCCAGCGGTAGCAGGCGTAGAAGAGGAGCACCAGGACCGCGTCCATCAGGCACACCCACCACAGGGTCCGGTCAAAGAGTAGGGGGACCAGGGCCATGACCACCGGCGGCAGAAACCACAGGGGGGACAGCCACTTCAGCTCCATGGCCGCCGCCCGCAGGTCCGCCACCGCCTGGCCGGAGGGCTCCCGCCGCCAGCCCCGGTCCGCCTTCAGCCGCCGCAGGGCACGGTTGCATCGGACATATGGGATATTGACCGCCACGCAGATGACCAGGATCCAAGTTGTCCACAGCAGCATGTTCAGCCCGAAGTCCCGGATGAACACGCCGGGGATAGCTGGCAGCATCAGGGCCAGGCAGACCCACTTCAGCTCCCGCTTGTACCGGGCCGTCAGGGCCAGCACCGCCGGGTCCCCCTGGGCCTCATGAGGCAGGGTGGTGCCTACAATGATATTTTTCTTGGGCTTAGCCTCATTGCGCAGGAACAGGCCGAGCAAGGGCGGCAGCCAGATCATGGACAGCCACAAAATCACGCTTCCCCAAGTGCTCATCTCACTTACACCTCCTGGTCATAGAGCCTGGCGCACAGGGCCAGGACCTCCTCCCGGTCCAGTCCCGCCAGCCGCAGCTCGCACAGCCGCAGCCGCAGCCCCTCCACCGTCTCCTGCTCCGGTCCGCCGCCGGGGCGCACGGCCACCCGGGCCCCGCTGCGCCGGTCGGTGGTGATGTACCCCTCCTGCCGCAGGAGCTGGTAGGCCTTGCTGACAGTCATCATGTTGACCCCCAGCTCCTCCGCCAGGTCCCGAACGGTAGGCAGCCGCTCCCCCGGAGCCAGCTGCCCGGCGGCGATGGCCACCACCATTTGATTTCGCAGCTGCAGGTAGATGGGCACGTCCCCGCCGAAGTCCAGCCGGATCAGCATTTCCACTCGCCTCCTTTTTGTATCACTTAATATAATACAAACAATGCAATATGTCAAGAAAAAAACGCGCCCTTGGGCTTTCCAAGAGCTGCCTCAGCGGGGCAAAATATCTCCGGTAAGCACTTGACAAAATTTGCCGCCTGTGTAAAATGGTATAGGCATGTGTCAAGACACCTATACAAAAAAGGATGGGAGACCCTATGGAACAGCTGAAAGCCTTCCTGAAGAGGAAGAATATCGTCATCTCCGCCAAGCGCTACGGCATCGACGCCCTGGGGGCCATGGCCCAGGGCTTGTTCTGCTCCCTGCTCATCGGCACCATCATCAACACCCTGGGGGAGCAGCTGGGGGTCCCCTTCCTGGTGGACGTGGGGAGCTACGCCTCCGCCATGAGCGGCGCGGCCATGGCCGTAGCCATCGGCTACGCCCTTCAGGCCCCGCCCCTGGTGCTCTTCTCCCTGGTGACGGTGGGCTACGCCGCCAACGCCCTGGGCTCCACCAGCCTGATCCCGGATCAGGCCGGCGCCGGCGGGCCCCTGGCGGTGCTGTTCATCGCCGTCATCGCCGCGGAGTTCGGCAAGGCGGTATCCAAGGAGACCAAGATCGACATTCTGGTCACACCTCTGGTGACCATTCTGGTAGGTGTGGGGCTCTCCGCCTGGTGGGCCCCGGCCATCGGCACTGCCGCCACGGCGGTGGGCAACATCATCATGTGGGCCACGGACCTCCAGCCCTTCCTCATGGGCATCGTGGTCTCCGTGGTCATCGGCGTGGCCCTCACCCTGCCCATCTCCTCCGCCGCCATCTGCGCGGCCTTCGGCCTGACGGGCCTGGCCGGCGGCGCGGCGGTGGCGGGCTGCTGCGCCAACATGGTGGGCTTCGCCGTCCTCTCCTTCCGGGAGAACCGGTGGGGCGGCCTGGTGAGCCAGGGGCTGGGCACCTCCATGCTCCAGATGCCCAACATCGTCCGCAACCCCAGGATCTGGCTCCCCGCCATCCTCACCTCCGCCATCACCGGGCCCCTGGCCACCTGCGTGTTCCACCTGGAGATGAACGGACCGCCGGTGTCCTCCGGCATGGGCACCTGCGGCCTTGTGGGGCAGATCGGCGTGTGGACCGGGTGGCTGGCCCCCAGCGAGCGGGCCATCGCCAACGGCGCCGTGGCCATCACCCCCGGCGTCATGGATTGGGCGGGGCTGATTCTCATCTCCTTCGTCCTCCCCGCCGTCCTCTGCTGGGCCTTCGGCCTCTTCTTCCGACGCATCGGCTGGATCAAAGAGGGCGACCTCACCCTGGAGTGATTTAAGGCGGTCAACATGGGGCTCCGCCCCATACCCCGCCCGCTTTTTGTAAAAAGCGGGGCAAAAACTTTTATCGCGAAACTACGTTCCGCTTATGTTAACGATGAGTAACAGCCCGGGTGCTATGAAAAGCACCCGGGCTGTCAGCGTGTCAAAAAACTCTCCCAAGGAGAAAAAGCTACAAATCGCTGGGGGAGCTCAAGGGGGCGAAGCCCGCCTCGAATCAAATCAAATGCCCCGCAAGCCTTGCCTTGCAAGGCTTGCGGCCCACGAAGTGGGGACTTTCACACTGCGGAGCGGTGGGAAAGTAACGGCATTTTCAGGCTGCGAAAAAAGTCTGACAAGACTTTTTGACAGCCTGAATGGGGCGGAGCCCCATGTAGACATCAGGCGGCCTGGGCCTCGGTGGTCTCCTCGGTGGTCTCCCCAGCGGGAGCCTCCTCGGCGGGGGCGGCCTGGTGCAGGCGCATGACCACAGTAGCGGCCTGAGCCCGGGTGACGACGCCGTCCAGATCCAGAGTGCCGTCGGCGTTGCCCTGGAGCAGGCCCTGGGCCACAGCCCAGGCCACAGCGGTCTGGTTCTCGGCGCTGACAGTGTCGGCGTCGGCAAAGGCGCTCAGATCGGTCTCTGCCTCGGGGCTGCCGGCGCGGGTCCACAGCAGGACTGCCAGGGCCTCACGGGTAACGGTCTCGCCGTCGGCCGCGGCCTCGGCGGAGGACACGGCGTTCAGAGCGGCGGTCAGGGCCTCACCGGTAACGGCGGCGGCGGGGGCGAAGGTGGTCTCCGTCTCACCGGCCATCAGGCTGTTCTCGGTGACGTAGGTCACGGCCTCATAGTACCAATTGGCCTCGCTGACATCGGTGTAGCCGGTGGTCTCCACAGGCTCCTCGGCCACGGGCTCGTTGACGATGGTGATACGGCCGTTGCCGGTGACCTCAGCGTACTGGCTGTCGGCGGGGATAGTGGGCAGGCCGGTGGCCTCGTCCACAGGGAAGGACTCCACGTAATTGGCCAGGACCATGTAGTCCTCAGACACGTAGTCCAGAACGTTCACAGCGCCGTCGAACATGGCGAAGCCGTCGCCCAGGTCGCGGAGGGTGTAGTTGTAGCCGGCCAGGTTGTACTGGGCGGTCAGATCCAGAGGCTCATACGCCCCGGTCTCGTTGTTGAGGACCTCCACGTTGGTCACACGGTACGCGCCGGTGGGACCGCCGGTCCACACGCCCTTGTCGTCCTGCTGGACGGTGGAGGGGATGGCGGTGTTGATGGTGTAGCGCAGACCGGAGACATGGAGGAAGCCGCCGTTCTCCACGGAGCCGTCAGCGGTCACGTCCTTGGCGCCCCACTCCAGAGCGTCCAGGAGCTGCTGGCCGGTAACGGTCTGCAGGCAGGCCACGTTGCCGAAGGTGTGGATCGCCTTGCAGGTCTGATAGGAGATCTCCCCGGTGACGGCCTCGTTGCGGACGCCGCCGCCATTCATCACGGCCACGTCCACATCCAGATCCATCTCGTCGAAGAGGTAGTACAGGGCGTCGGCGGCAAAGTCACCGGTGTTGGTCTCCTGCTTGCGGACCAGCCGGTTGCCCTCGGCGTCATAGTTGTCCAGCGTCACCTGGGAATAGCCGATGACCTGGCCCAGCTGCTCGTCCAGCTCAGCCACCCAGGCGTCCTCAATGGCCTTCACCTCGGCGTCGGGGGTCACTTCGGCCAGATTCTCGGCGGTGAGGAGCTGGGTGGTGATGGTGCCGTCAGCGGCAATGGTCATCTGACCCACAGCGTCCAGATAGGAGCCGGTCTGGGTGAGGATCACGGTGCTGCCGCCCTCATCCGTGACCTCCTCCATGGGGATCGTGGTGTGGGAGTGGCCGTCAATGAAAGCGTCCAGCCCGGTGGTGTTGGCGATCACCTCGCGGCTGGTCCAGGGCTGGGAGGACTCGTCCACGCCCAGGTGGCCCAGGGCGATGACATAGTCCGCCTCGGCGGAGGCGGCGTCGATGGCGTTCTGCACCGCGGTGTAGAGAGCCTCGCCGTCCGTACCCCCGGCGATCCCATAGATGTAGTTGCCGTTCTCATCCTGGAAGTAGGAGGGAGTGGACTTGGTGAAGGACTCGGGGGTGGTGATGCCGATGAAGGCGATCTTTACGCCGCCCACCTCGAACACCTTGTAGCTGTCCAGCACATTCTCACCGGCCACGCCGTTGGCCTCGTGGTAGAAGTTGCAGGACACATAGGGGAAGTCCGCAGCCTCGATGGCAGCCATGCAGCCGTCCATGCCGTAGTCAAACTCGTGGTTGCCCAGAGTGGCCAGGTCATAGCCCGCAGCGTTCATCAGCTGGGCGATGGTGGCGCCCTTGTCCATGGAACCGTAGGCGGTGCCCTGGATGTGGTCGCCGGCGTCCACCAGCAGGACGTTCTCCAGGGAGTCCTTGTAGGCGGCCACCTTGGAGTAGGTCAGATCCTTGGTGATGTAGGTATGGATGTCGTTGGTGTACAGTACAGTGACCCCGCCGGCGGCCCCGGTCTCATCGGCCGCTGCCGCTGTCTCTTCGCCGGCAGTCTCTGTGGTCTCCTCCGCCGGGGCAGCCTCACTGCCGGCGGCGCTCTCGTCCTCCGCGAAGGCGGTGACCGTCAGGCTCAGGGCCATGGACAGCGCCAGCAGCAGAGCGAGAAGCTTCTTTCCAGTTCTCATGTACGTTCCTCCTAAAAAATTCTCAGGCAGTTTCCTCCAAGGGACAGAGCTTGTCCCCTGCCTGGACAGCGACGGCCGGCGTGTCAATTTTCCTGCCGCGCTCCGGCCGTCTTTGTTTTATTATAGCGCCTGGAAGATTCTTTGCCTAGTCCCAGTTTTGTATAGCACACGTTAAATCTGAAAAAATTTTTTCGAAAAATAGAAAAAGAGGAAGGGCACGCGCCCTTCCTCTTTTAAAAACTGTGTGCAGCTCCTTACCGAATCAGAACGCTTAGGCCTCAGCGGAAGCGGTCTCGTCGGGAGTCTCGGTGGTCTCCTCACCCTCAGCGGGGGTCTCAGTCTCGGTGGTCTCCTCACCCTCGGCAGGGGTCTCGGTCTCGGTGGTCTCCTCGCCGTCGGTGACGGTGATATCGGTAGCCTCGTCAGCGCCGCCGATGGCGTCCTCGGGAGTCTCCTCCGCAGCGGTCATCTCAGCAAAGCGCATGATGAGCGTGGCAACCTCGGCACGGGTGGCGTTGACACGGGGATTCAGGTTGTTGTCAGGATCACCCTGGAACAGGCCGGCGGTAACGGCCCAAGCCATAGCCTCGCGGGCGTAAGCCTGGATGCTGTCGGCGTCGGCATACTGGGCCAGCACGTCCTCGGCGCCGGTCTCCTCAGCGGGGACCTCCTCGGCGGGAGTCAGCTCCTCGGCAGGGACAGTCTCGTCAGTAGTAGCCGTGTCGTCGGCGGGAGCGGTCTCGTCAGCGGCGGCAGCGTCGTCGGCGGGAGCAGTCTCGTCAGCGGCGGCAGCGTCGTCGGCGGGAGCGG
>DVGP01000108.1 GCA_018712665.1 Candidatus Pelethomonas intestinigallinarum
AAGCGCAACGGTGAGGTCCACGCCATCGACATCGCCGCGGAGCTGGAGTTCTCCAAGCCCAGCGTCAGCGTGGCCATGAAGCGCCTGCGGGAGAACGGCTATGTGGAGGTCAACGGCATGGGCCACATCACCCTGACGGACAAGGGCATGGAGATCGCCCAGCGGATGTACGAGCGCCACACCTTCCTGTCCAGCTGGCTGGCCTCCATCGGCGTGGACCCGGTGATCGCGGCGGAGGACGCCTGCCGCATGGAGCACGTCATCAGCGCCGAGACCTTCGACGCCATCCGCGCCTACGCCGCCCGAAACGGGTGATCCAAACAAGGGAACAAAGGGGCTCCCCCGGCTTGCGCCGGGGGAGCTTTTGAAAACGGAGTTATCAAAAACTAACTAAATTTCCCTGGGCCCCCTTGACAGAGGTGGTTAGTTGTGGTAAACTCAGCCTGCATTGAGAGTTAGCGCCTTCTAACACACTAGTGGGAGGCGCGGACGGCAAAGGAGGATACCTATGATGCCGTTGACGATGGCAAGGGCCGGCGAGACGGTCACCATCCGCAAGATCACCGGAAGGGACGAGGTCCGCCAGCATCTGGCGGAGATGGGCTTTGTGGTGGACAGCGACGTAACGGTGATCAGCGAGGTCGCCGGGAATCTGATCCTGCAGGTAAAGGACAGCCGGATCGCCCTGGACAAATCCATGGCGAACCGCATTATGATTTAAGGAGGAGAGAGTATGAAGACGCTGAAGGACGTCAACGTGGGAGAGCGCGCCACGGTGGTCAAGCTCCACGGCGAGGGCCCTGTCCGGCGCCGGATCATGGACATGGGCATCACCAAGGGCGTGGACATCTATGTGCGGAAGGTGGCGCCCCTGGGGGACCCCATGGAGCTGAACGTGCGGGGCTACGAGCTGAGCGTGCGGAAGGCGGACGCGGAGCTCATCGAGGTCAAGTGACCTGAGGCAGGCGGCGGAGGCCGCTGTTTTTCAGCAGCAGAGTTAGTTCTTGCTAACACTTTGGAAGGAGAGAAATATGGACATTAAGATCGCGCTGGCCGGCAACCCGAACTGCGGCAAGACGACGCTGTTCAACGCGTTGACCGGCTCCAACCAGTACGTGGGCAACTGGCCCGGCGTCACGGTGGAAAAGAAGGAGGGCCGCCTCAAGGGCCAGAAGGACGTCATCATCCAGGACCTGCCCGGCATCTACTCCCTGTCTCCCTACACCCTGGAGGAGGTGGTGAGCCGGAACTACCTGGTCAACGAGAAGCCCGACGCCATCCTCAACATCGTGGACGGCACCAACATCGAGCGCAACCTCTACCTGACCACCCAGCTCATCGAGCTGGGCCTGCCGGTGGTGGTGGCGGTGAACATGATCGACCTGGTGCGGAAAAACGGCGACCAGATCGACCTGAAGAAGCTGGGGGACGCCCTGGGCTGCGACGTGGTGGAGATGAGCGCCCTGAAGGGCGAGGGCGGCATGGAGGCCGCCCAGAGGGCCGTGGCCGCGGCCAAGAGCCATGTCCACGGGGAGCTGCCCCACGTGTTCACCGGCAGCGTGGAGCACGCCATCGCCCACATTGAGGAGTCCATCTCCGGCATGGTGGACCCCCAGTACCTGCGCTGGTACGCCATCAAGGTCTTTGAGCGGGACGAGAAGGTCCTGGAGGCCCTGAACCTCAGCGCCGACCTCCGGGCCCACCTGGAGGAGCACATCGAGGACTGCGAGCGGGAGCTGGAGGACGACGCGGAGAGCATCATCACCAACCAGCGCTACGCCTACATCAGCTCCGTGGTCCATAAGGCCGTGCGGAAGAAGGCCGCCCACGGCAGCCTGACCCTCTCCGACAAGATCGACCGCATCGTCACCAACCGGGTCCTGGCCCTGCCCATCTTCGCCGTGGTCATGGTGATCATCTACTCCATTGCCATGGGCACCTCCATCGTGGACGGCGGCGTGGGCATCGGCACCTTCGGCACCGACTGGGCCAACGACACCCTCTTCGGCGAGTGGGTCCCCGGCTGGTTTGACACCATCCTGGGCGCCCTGGGCGTGGCCGAGGGCACCTGGCTCTACGGCCTGATCCAGGACGGCATCGTGGCCGGCGTGGGCGCGGTGCTGGGCTTCGTGCCCCAGATCCTGGTGCTGTGCTTCCTGCTGGCCCTGCTGGAGGACGTGGGCTACATGGCCCGGATCGCCTTCGTCATGGACCGGATCTTCCGCCGCTTCGGCCTGTCCGGCAAATCCTTCATCCCCCTGCTGGTGGCCACCGGCTGCGGTGTCCCCGGCATTCTGGCCTCCCGGACCATCGAGCAGGACCGGGACCGGAAGATGACCATTATGACCACCGGCTTCATCCCCTGCGGCGCCAAGCTGCCCATTATCGGCCTGTTCGCCGGCGCGGTGTTCGGCAACTCCCCCTGGGTGTCCGCCTCCGCCTTCTTCATCGGCATCGCCGCCGTGGTGGTCTCCGGCATCATCCTCAAGAAGTTCAAGGCCTTTGCCGGCGAGCCCGCCCCCTTCGTCATGGAACTGCCCGCCTACCACCTTCCCTCCCTGTCCAACGCCCTGCGCTCCACCTGGGACCGGGGCTGGGCCTTCATCAAGCGGGCCGGCACCGTCATCCTGATCTCCTCCATCGTCCTGTGGTTCCTCCAGGGCTACGGCTTCGTGGACGGCGTGTTCCAGGCGGTTGAGGACAACAACCACTCCATCCTGGCCGCCATCGGCAACGCCATCGCCTGGATCTTCTATCCCCTGGGCTGGATGGGCGACATGGCCTGGAAGGCCACTGTGGCCACCTTCACCGGCCTCATCGCCAAAGAGGAAGTGGTGAACTTCTTCGGCGTGGCCTACAACTACGCCGGTGAGATCGACC
>DVGP01000109.1 GCA_018712665.1 Candidatus Pelethomonas intestinigallinarum
GTCTCGGACCAGTCGAAGTCCCGGGTGATGGAGTAGGTGGGGATGGGGTACTGGAAGCCCCGGCCGTTGGCGTCCCCCTCAATCATAATCTCGATGAAGGCCTTATTGACCATGTCCATCTCTTTTTTGCAGTCCCCGTAGGTAAAGTCCATCTCCTTGCCACCCACGATGGCGGGGAGGTCCGCCAGATCCTTGGGCACCGTCCAGTCCAGGGTAATGTTGGAGAAGGGGGCCTGGGTACCCCAGCGGCTGGGGGTGTTCACCCCGTAAACGAAACACTGAATGCACTGCTTGACCTCCTTCTGGGTCAGGTTATCCACCTTCACGAAGGGGGCCAGGTAGGTGTCGAAGGAGGAGAATGCCTGGGCCCCGGCCCACTCGTTCTGCATGATGCCCAGGAAGTTCACCATCTGGTTGCACAGGGTGGACAGGTGCTTGGCCGGGGAGGAGGTGATCTTGCCGGGGATGCCGCCAAGGCCCTCCTGGATGAGCTGTTTCAGGCTCCAGCCGGCGCAGTAGCCGGTGAGCATGGACAAATCGTGGATGTGGATGTCGCCGCTCTTGTGGGCCTGGGCGATCTCCTGGTCGTAGATCTCGCTGAGCCAGTAGTTGGCGGTGATGGCGCCGGAGTTGGACAGGATCAGACCGCCCACGGAGTAGGTGACGGTGGAGTTCTCTTTCACCCGCCAGTCGTTGATGTGGAGGTAATTGTCCACCAGCTCCTTGTAGTCCAGCACGGTGGAGTTCAAATTGCGGATCTTCTCCCGCTGCTTGCGGTAGAGGATGTAGGCCTTGGCCACCTCCTCGTACCCAGCCTTGCCCAGGACGCTCTCCACGCTGTCCTGAATCTCCTCCACAGTGATCCGGTCCTCCCGGATCTTCCCCTGGTAGTCCGCCGTCACCCGCAGGGCCAGCAGATCGATGATCTCCTGGTTGTAGGGGGTCTTAGTGGCCTCAAAGGCCTTGGTGATGGCCGTGCTGATCTTTCCCAGCTGGAAGTCCGCGACCTTTCCATCCCGTTTTACGACTTGATACATCTGGCGCTCCCGCTTTCTCTCATAGTATAGTATGGTAGGGCATACATCCCATCTTATCCACAGTATAGCCGGAGCGTCCGGCGCCGTCAAGCCTCAAAAGCACTAGATATTGTATATCCATTTTGTTAAAAACAGAGAATTTCACAAGATGTTGAAAAAACTGGAGAAAAAGGCTGACGCCTTTTTCTCCAAATATCATCAAAGTCCCCGGAGGGCCGCCGACTGGAAGAAGGGCCGGGCCGCCTGGAGGAACCCCTCCATCTCCTCCGGGGTGAAGGGGGCGCAGCCCCCGCCCACCAGGTCCCCGGAGTCCACGAAAGCCTGGAGGTAGTACCGTCGGGCCCCCCGGAGCCACCGGCCGATGGTCTCCATGTCCCCGACCTCGTGGAAGGGGCGGACCAGGGTGGTGCGAAACTCATAGTCCGCCGGGCCCTCCATCAGGAGCCGGGCGCAGCGCTCCACCGGAGCGGTGTCGAACCCCGGGACGCCCACGGTCCAGGGGTACTTCTCCAGGCTGTTCTTGATGTCCATGGCCACGTAGTCCGCCAGACGGCGGTCCAGGATGTCCGCCAGGGCGTCGGGGTGGCAGCCGTTGGTGTCCAGCTTCACGGCGAAGCCCATGGCCTTCACCTCCGCCAAAAAGTCCGCCGCGTCCGGCTGGAGCAGGGGCTCCCCGCCGGAGAGGACCACCCCGTCCAGCAGCCCCCGGCGGCTGGCTAGGAAGTCCAGCACCGCCCCGGCGGCCAGCTCCTCCGTCCCCCGGCCGGGGAGTACCAGGGGGGCGTTGTGGCAGAAGGGGCAGCGGAGGTCGCAGCCGCCGGTGAACACCGTGGCCGCCACCTTGCCGGGGAAGTCCACCAGGGAGAGCTTTTGCAGTCCTAAGATACGCACGACTTATCCTCCTCAGTAGGAGCTGATGGCCATGGCGGGGTCGTCCTTCCCCTTCTCCACGGCCCGAATTTCCATATAATACTGGAGATCGTCGCTGACCCGAACCAGGGCCCGGTCCCCCACCTTCTTCCCCAGCAGGGCGCGGCCCACTGGGGACTCCTTGCTGATGAGGCCCTTTCCGGTGTCCTGGCGGAGGGTGGTGACGATGCGGAAGGTCATCTCCCGGCCCAGCTTCTCATTGTAGACCGTCACCTGGTCGAAGAGGCCCACCACCCCCTCCCCCCTGCTCTGGGGGGCGATGACCTTGGCGGTGCGGATCATCCGCTCCAGATAGCGGATGCGGCTCTCGTTGCGGTTCTTCTCCTGCTTGGCCACCTTGTACTCGTAGTTCTCGCTGAGGTCCCCGAAGGCCCGGGCGGCCTGCACGTCCTCGATGAGCTTGGGCCGCAGCACCCGCACCCGGTGGTCGATCTCCTCCCGCATCTTCTGAATGTCGATCTCCGTCAGCTCGTCATACATGTCCGACGCCTCCTCTGTCGCGCTCTAAATAAATAGTATATCACGGCTGGGATGAAAAAGGAATAGCTCTGCGGAAAATACACAGGTCAACGCTCTATTTTTGTAAGATATGAAGAAACTATGAATTATCAACAATACCGCTTGACATTTCTAGAAATTTATAGTATATTTTAACCATCCAAACAAGGAGGTACGGTCCAATGTACACGTAAGCCTGATCCGCGTGACAGTCTTACTACCACAGCGGATCAACAATCTCTCCCCTGGCAATGATCCTTTTCTCAAACGAGAGCAGCCATGGATCACAGGATCCAATCAAGAGCTGGTCCCCATCTCCCTTAAGATCCGCCCTAACGCCCGCAAAACGACAACGAATGTCCCACCGGCGTGAACCGGCCCGGCTGATCCACAAGAGTGAAGAAATTTACTTCCGCCCCCTCTCCAAAGGTAGGGATACGGCAGTGGAGTTTTTCCAGTGGCAGCGGTGCTCTGAAGAAGAGAAGGACGAATGTGTGAAAGATCACGTCTCGGCGTTTTGCAAAACGGGAAAGCTTGGCCAACTTGGCCGACGGAAAACTACGTCTGGGCAAACGGCATGGACAAACTAGTTTTCTTCAATGAATCAGCAAACGTTCCAGCGAATTTCGGAAACACGGCACTTGAAAAGCTCTGTCTGGGCGAAAGCGAGCGACTTCCCTGTTTCCCTTTTTGCATCGGCAAATCGTTTTGCGTGTGGAAGTTCTAGTCGTATCCAAGCACATGTCTCAGCGATCGGTCAACGCGATTTCTCATGACTTCTGAATTCGCGTGATATTCAGTTTTCAACCGGGCGGCATCTGTAACAGCTTGATATAAAGGGGCCTGACTCCCACTGAGCACTGACAAAGCGTATGGAAAAAGAGATCATCCGCGTGAGGGGACCCACGAAAGGTGGACAAAGCATTTGACAACAGAATATGAGCGATAACCCCACGGTGGTTTCTTGAAACGCATCGTGGGGTTATCGCTTTTTATTGGGGCCTTCGGCCCCACACCTCTTCTTCCGATTCTTCCGAATAGATACTATTCTATTCGATGGCTGCGGGGGCTCCGCCCCCGGGCCCCGGCCTACTTTTCCCTCGTGGGAAAAGTAGGCAAAAGCACGCACAGGGGAGGGACCCTTTCGATGGGGTCCCTCCCCTGTGGACCCCTCCCCCACGACGACACAAAGGGGGGCGCCCGCCCCCCTTTGGAAACCCCCGCATAACCTCCAGTCTCTCTGCTCGACGGTGGAAGCGCCTCTCA
>DVGP01000017.1 GCA_018712665.1 Candidatus Pelethomonas intestinigallinarum
CGGAGCGGCCCCCCTCACGGGTCTTCTGTTCAGGATCTCTTCCGGTATTTCTCAGGATGTATGATCGGAACCACGATGGATAGGACGACCATCAATGCGATGATCCCCAGACCGGCGAGCAGGACGGCGTCCCGGTCATAAAAGCTGCCATAGAGCAGCAGGAAGACGCCGACGCCGCAGAAAACGACGCACCTGCCATAGAGCCGGCACATCTCCTTTTCATTGTAGGTCTCCCGCTTTTCCTTTCTCATGGTGTTCCAGCCGGCGAGGAACCAGGTGCCCCTCTGGTGGCAGAGATTCACGCCCCAGATCACCGCCGCCCAGGAGATCCCAAGGATGAGGACAATTTTCAAAACCTCCACCGTCAAACGCCTCCCTTCCGATCATCAGCAGATCCTTACCTGTTTTCATTTTACAGCGCCGAGCGCATCCATTCAAGTGCTTTTTAGGTGGACTCACAGGGAAACCGCACCACCGCCCGGACCCCTTCCGCCGTATTCTCGATGGTACATGCCGCTCCATGGCGGTCCAGAATCACCTTGACCAGGTAGAGCCCCAAGCCGCTGCCGCCGGTGCTCCGGTTTCGGGAGCCCTCCTCCCGGTAGAACGGCTCGAAGAGGTGGGGCAGGGCCTCCTCACGGATGTGGGCCCCGGTGTTCTCCACCGTCAGGGCCGGGCTGCCCTCCAGCAGGCCGCACCACACCCGGACCTCAGCGCCGTCGGGGGAGTAGAGGGCGGCGTTGGAGAGCAGATTCCCAACGGCTTTGCCCAGCAGGGACGGGTCTCCGGTGACGCTGATCCCCGGCGTCAGATCGGACACCAGCCGCTGACCCCGCTGCTCCAGCAGTTCGGCGTCCAGCCTGAGCTGTTCCGCCGCCAGGGCGGACAGATCCACGGCCTCCTGCCTGACGGCCACAGATCCGGTCTCCATCCGGGAGATGGCCAGCATCTCCCGGATCAGGTTTTCCATGCGGCCCGTCACCTGGAGGGAGCGGAGGAGGTACTTGTCCCGGTCCTGATAGACCCCCACCCCCTCCAGCATCCCGGCCAGCTGGCCCCGCAGGATGGTCACCGGGGTCTTCAGCTCGTGGGAGGCGGCGGAGAAGAAGGCCATCCGCTGCCGGTCCAGCTCCCGCTCCCGCTCCACCTCCCCCCGCAGGGCCTGGTTGGCGGTCTCCAGGTCGGTGAGGGCGCCGTCCAGTCGCCGGGCCATCTCGTCCAAGCTGCGGCCCAGCTGCCCGATCTCGTCCCGCCGGGTCTCCCCGCAGGACCAGTGGAAGTCCAGCTCCGCCATCTTCCCCGCGATGGCGCTGAGCCGCACCACGGGGCGGGTGATGTACCGGGAGTAGATCATGGCGCACAGCAGGGAGAAGGCCAGCAGGGCCAGCAGCAGCCAGGGGGCCATCTGGACCAGCGCCCGCACCGCCAGGTTTTCCACCTCCAGCCGGGGGGTCACATAGAGGGTATAGAGCCCCTCCTGACCGGAAAACCGCACCTCGGCGGTGATGGCGGTCTGTTCGGACATGGTGACCGTCATGGACTGTTCCGATTCCGTCTCCACCGCCGCGTAGCTGACGGCGGACTCCTCCTCAGAGGTCTGAAAGACCACTGTATCATCGCCATACACAGCCTGAACCATCAGACTTGACCCGGTCTCCACAGGGCTGCCGTCGGGCCCCACCAGGATGGCGCTGGCCCCGGAGGAGAGAATAAACTCATCCAGCAGCGCCCCGCAGCTGTCCGGAGAGGTCTCCGCCAGCCGCTCCGCAAGGAGGCCGACCTGCTCCGTCAGATCGCGGTTGACCACCGCCGTGTAGGTGCTGGGGGTGGCCCAGGCGATGAGGCCGAAGGTGATGGCCCCGGCCCCCAGGAGGATGATGGCGGTGATGAGGAAGATCCGGGCCGTCAGGCTCTCAGCGACTTTCCTTCGCAGCACGGTAGCCCACCCCTCTCACGGTCTCGATGTAGTCCCGCTCCAGCTTGCGGCGGAGGTTCTTGATGTGGCTGTCCACCACCCGCTCGTCCCCGTAGAAGTCGTAGCCCCAGAGCTTGGAGAGCAGCATCTCCCGGGTGAACACCCGCCCCGGCGCGGCCAGGAAGGTATGGAGCAGCGCGAACTCCCGGGCGGTCAGGTCCAGGGGTCGGCCGGCCAGCGCGGCCTCCCGGGTGTCCGGGTCGATGACCAGGTCCCGGTAGCGCAGGCGATGGTCCTCCTCCGGTCCGCCGCCGCGGCGGAGGATCACCCGGATCTTCTCCAGCAGCACGGGCATGGAGAAGGGCTTGGTCACATAGTCGTCGATGTCCAGGCCAAAGCCCCGGAGCTGCTGCTCCTCCCCGTCCAGGGCCGTGAGCATGAGGATGGGGACCTGGGACTGGCGGCGAATCACCTCGCAGACCCCGAAGCCGTCGATCTTCGGCAGCATCAGGTCCAGCAGCACCAGGTCAAAGGCCCGGCTCTGGAACAGGTCCAGAGCCGCCACGCCGTCCCCTGCCGCGGCGGTGCCGTAGCCCGCCTCCTGAAGGTAGGCGCACAGCAGCTCCTGGATATCCGGCTCGTCCTCCACGATCAAAATGTTTTTCATACGCAATCACCATGTCGGAGTATACCACGCAATTGTGAATTTATCGTGGAGACGAAACCATTTTTTCAGAGCTCTCTGAAATTTGGTCAGGGAGCAGCCTCTGCTTTCTTTTCAGATAGTAGAGGACGCCGGTCAGGTCCGCCATGAACCAGCCGATGGGCACCGACCACCAGATGCCCGCCACGCCGAAGGCCGGCACGGCGGAGAGGAGGTAGGCCAGGACCACCCGGGCGCCTAGGGAGATGACGGTGAGCGCCACGCTCATCCCAGGCCGACCCAGGGCCCGGTACAGGCCGTAGAGCAGGAACAGCAGCCCGATCCCGTAGTAGAAGGCCCCCTCGATCCGCAGGTACCGGACGCCCTCCCGGATGATGGCGGTCTCCTCCGCCTCCACGAACAGAGCCATGAGCTGGGGCGCGAAGATCCACACCAGGGCCGACACCGCCAGGGAGAATACGGTGGCCGTAAGGACTGCCCCCCGCAGTCCGGCCCGGATGCGGTCCCGCTTCCCCGCGCCGTAGTTCTGGGCGATGAAGGTGGAGAAGGCGTTGCCGAAGTCCTGGACCGGCATGTAGGCGAAGGCGTCGATCTTCACCGCCGCGGCGAAGGCCGCCATCACCGTGTCCCCGAAGCTGTTGACCAGACCCTGGACCATGAGGATGCCCAGGTTCATCACCGACTGCTGGACGCAGGTGAGGAGGGAGAAGCTGGCGATCTCCCGGACCCTGGCCCAGCGGACAGGGCCGTCCCCCCGCCGGGGCCGGAGGACAGGGCAGCGGACCAGAGCGACGGCCCCCAGTCCCAGACCGGAGACGTACTGGGAGATCACCGTGGCCTCCGCCGCGCCGGCCACCCCCCGGCCCAGCCCCAGGACAAACCACAGGTCCAGGGCGATGTTCAACACTGCGGAGACCGCCAGGAAGAGCAGGGGCGTCACCGAGTCCCCGATGGCCCGCAGGAAGCAGGCGAAGTAGTTGTACAGGAAGGTGGCGGCGATGCCCCAGAAGATCACCGCCAGGTACTCCCGCATCAGCGCCCAGATGGCTCCGTCGGAGACCCGGAGAAACAGGCGGATGCCGTCCAGGCAGAGGAAGGCGGCCAGATTCAGCGCCACGGTCAGCCCGGCAATGAGGACGAAGGAGGCCCGGGCGCTCTCCCGCAGCCCCGCCTCGTCCCGCCGGCCGAAGCGGATGGAGAAGACCGCGCCGCTGCCCATGCACAGCCCCAGCAGGATGGAGGTGAGGAAGGTCATCAAGGTAAAGGACGAGCCCACCGCCGCCAGGGCGTCGGGGCCCAGATACCAGCTGACGATCAGCGTGTCGGCGATGTTGTAGCACTGCTGCAGCAGGTTCCCCAGGATCATGGGGACGGCGAAGCGCAGCATGGACCGGATCACCGGCCCCTGGGTCAGATCTTTGTTCATGCTTTCACATCCAAAACGAAAGTTAAGTATTACGATTCGAAAGCATTATACAGATCTGTCCGGCGAAAGTCAATTCCGTATTTACATTTTGGCGTATGGGACCTATAATAAAAAACCAGAATCAAAGAAGGGGGGGAGGGTCCATGTTCCTGGACGGACTGGACGAGCTGGACCAGCGGATCGTCCGGCTGCTGATCGAAAACGCCCGGATGTCCTATTCCGACATCGGCAAGGCGGTGGGGATCTCCCGGGTGGCGGTGAAGGCCCGGGTCCAGGCCCTGGAGCGGCGGGGGGTCATCGAGGAGTATACCACTGTCATCAACCCCCAGAGGATCAGCGGCGCAGTGTCCTGCTACTTCGAGATCGAGACCCTGCCGGAGACCCTGGCGGAGGTGACGGCGATTCTGTCGGGCAACGAGACGGTGACCCAGGTTTACCGGGTGACCGGCAAAAACAAGCTCCACGTCCACGCGGTGGCCTCCTCCCAGGAGGAGATGGAGGCCCTGCTCCGGGAGGTCATCGACCCGCTGCCCGGGGTGACAAGCTGCGGCTGCAACATCATCCTGTCCCGGGTAAAGGACATCAAGGGCCTGCGGCTGTAGGGCGAGGCCCTCCAAATAAGACTGTGAGGGCCGGGAAGCGCAAGCTTCCCGGCCCTCCTGGCTTGTTCAAATGCCCGTTACAGGATCAGCAACAGCCCCAGGGCGATGAGCAGCTCCTCATCCTCCCCCTCCTGGAACAGGAGAAAGAGGATGGCCAGCAGCAGCAGGTCTCCGCTGTCGATCCCGTCCAGCTTCAGCTTGCCCAGCAGGCCGGAAAGGAGGCTCTGCTTCTCCCGGCCCGGCGGCGGGTCCTCCCGTCGGGGTCCCCAGTCCCGGGACCGGTCCCCCGCCGTCTCCCTGGACTGGTCCCGATGGGGCGGTTCCCGGTTCTCCCGGGGCGGGTCGCGGGGCGGCTCCGGCCCGCCGCCGGCCTCCCGCTGGGGAGGCGGATCGGGGGGCATTTCCCGCTCCGAAGTAGGGATGCGCTCATAGACGCCGTCATCGTTGCGTACATACCGGTTATACATTGGGCCCCCCCATGGTGGTCAAAAACCTTTTGCCCAGA
>DVGP01000110.1 GCA_018712665.1 Candidatus Pelethomonas intestinigallinarum
CCTCCGGCAGGGGCTGCCAGCCGCACTTGTCGCACCACACCATGGGGATGGGCTCGCCCCAGTACCGCTGGCGGGAGAACACCCAGTCACGGAGCTTGTAGTTGACCTTGGCCTGGCCGATGCCCTTCTCCTCCAGCCACTTGGTGATGACGGGGATGGCGTCCTTGACGGTCAGGCCGTTGAGAAAGTCGGAGTTGACCAGGATGCCGGTCTCGTCCTTGGCGGTGAAGGCGGCCTTCTGCACGTCCTCGCCGCCGGACACCACCTCAATGATCTCGCAGCCGAACTTCTTGGCAAACTCCCAGTCCCGGTCGTCGTGGGCGGGGACGGCCATGATGGCGCCGGTGCCGTAGGTGGCCAGGACGTAGTCGGAGATGAAGATGGGGATCTCCTTGCCGTTTACCGGATTGACGCCCTTCACGCCGTCCAGGCACACGCCGGTCTTTTCCTTGTTCAGCTCCGTGCGCTCCAGGTCGGACTTGGAGGCGGCGGCGGCCTGGTAGGCGGTGACCTCATTGGCGTTGGCGATGAGCCCGGACTCCAGCCACTTCTTGATGAGGGCGTGCTCGGGGGACAGCACCATATAGGTGGCGCCGAAGAGGGTGTCCGGCCGGGTGGTGAACACCACGATGTCGTCCCCGGCGGTGGCCTTGAAGGTGACCTCCGCGCCGGTGGACCGGCCGATCCAGTTGCGCTGCTGGATCTTCACCCGCTCGATGAAGTCCAGGTCGTCCAGGTCGTCGATGAGCCGCTGGGCGTACTGGGTGATCTTCAGCATCCACTGGCTCTTCTCCTTGCGGATCACCGGGGAGCCGCACCGCTCGCAGACCCCCTCCACCACCTCCTCGTTGGCCAGCACGCACTTGCAGGAGGTGCACCAGTTCACGGGCATGGTGGTCTTGTAGGCCAGGCCGTGCTTGTAGAGCTGGAGGAAGATCCACTGGGTCCACTTGTAGTAGCTGGGGTCGGTGGTGTTGACCTCCCGGTCCCAGTCGAAGGAGTATCCCAGCATCTGGAGCTGGGAGCGGAAATTGACGATGTTGTCGTGGGTCACCTTGGCGGGGTGGATGTGGTTTTTGATGGCGTAGTTCTCCGTGGGCAGGCCGAAGGCGTCGTACCCGATGGGGAAGAGGACGTTGTACCCGTCCATCCTCTTCTTCCGGGCCACCACGTCCATGGCGGTGTAGGGCCGGGCGTGGCCCACATGGAGGCCCTGGCCGGAGGGGTAGGGGAACTCCACCAGGCCGTAGAACTTGGGCTTGTCCGTCTCCCCGGTCCTGGCGGCGAAGGTCTTCTCCTCCAGCCACTTCTTCTGCCATTTCTTCTCAATGGCGGTAAAATCGTACTTCATGGTCCCTCTCGCTTTCTATGATAAAGTTTTTCGTTCTTCCAAAAACAGGAAAAGCCCCTGGCCGGAACACCGGTCAGGGGCGAAAAGACGTTTCGCGGTACCACCCTGCTTCCGCGGGGCGTCCCCGCGCTCAAGGGGCCCATAGGGCCCGGGGCCGGTAACGGGGCCGGACCGTCCCGCCCTAGGGTTGCCCCTCAGGCGGAAGGCTCAGGAGCCAGTATCACGCGGGGCCTCCGCCGGCTCTCACCAGCCGCCGGCTCTCTTGGGGCAGGACTTCCGCGCGTTTTCTCCCTCATTGCCGTTTTGCGAGCTACATTGTAAGGGAATTTGCCGCTTTTGTCAAGGAGGGCCGGGGAATTTCCCGCCGGAAGGGCGAAACGCGGGGCGGAGCCGCCCGAAAGCTCTGCGGCCCCCACTGGATGATCGACAGATTTCACAAAAACAGAGTGGACATTTCCCGGGAAACTGTGATATACTATATAAAATTTACCAATGCGGATCGCCGCGGGTCTTATCCATCGCTGAGAAAGGAGCATGACCATGGGTACTGAGAGCTACACCGGCAAGATCAACCGAAAGCTGAACAAGAAGCTGCGGATCGTGGAGGTGGCCGCCGGGCGGCAGAAGGCCGACCTGGTGCTGAAAAACGCCGCCTATGTCAACGTCTTTTCCAACGAGATCTGCCAGGGGGACATCGCCGTGGCGGAGGGTCTCATCGTGGGCATGGGCCGGTACGAGGGGGAGCGGGAGGTGGACGTGTCCGGGAAGATCGTCCTCCCCGGCTTCATCGACGCCCACATCCACCTGGAGAGCGCCATGGTCTCCCCCAAGGAGTTCGCCAAGGCGGTGCTGCCCCACGGCACCACCACCGTCATCACCGACCCCCACGAGATCGCCAACGTCATGGGCACCGACGGCATCGAGTACATGCTGCAGGCCACCGAGGGGCTGCCGGTGGACGTGCGGTTCATGCTGCCCTCCTGCGTCCCCGCCACCCCCATGGACGAGAGCGGGGCGGTGCTGGACTACCGGACCATCGACTCCTTCTACGACCACCCCCGGGTCCAGGGCCTGGCGGAGATGATGAACTACCCCGGCGTCATCGGGGCGGACCCCCAGGTGCTGGAGAAGATCGTGGCCGCCCAGGCCCACCACAAGAAAATCGACGGCCACGCCCCGGGCCTGTTAGACAACGACCTGAACGCCTACATCGCCGCCGGGGTCTACTCCGACCACGAGTGCTACGACCCCGCCGACGCCATCGCCAAGCTGGAGCGGGGCCAGTTCATCATGATCCGGGAGGGCACCGCCGCCCACAATCTGGAGGCTCTGCTGCCTCTGCTGACCCCCCAGTACGCCGAGCGGTGCATGTTCTGCTGCGACGACAAGCACCCCAGCGACCTGCTGGAGAAGGGCCACATCGACTACAATATCAAGGAGGCCATCCGCCTGGGGGTGGACCCTATCCTGGCCATTAAGGTGGCCTGCCACCACGCCGCCCGGTACTTCCTCCTGAACAACCGGGGGGCCATCGCCCCCGGCTATCTGGCGGACTTCGTCATCATCGACAACTTCCAGGACTTCCGCATCGAGAAGGTCTACAAAAAGGGGACCCTCATGTTCGACGGGCGTGAGGTGGCGGACTTCCCCGCCCCGGAGGTGGACCCCTACCTGGTCAAGCGCTCCCGGGACACCTTCCACGTGGCCCATCTCACCGCCCAGGACTTTGCCGAGCACCGGCCCCGGGGCATTATCGGCATGGTGCCCGGGGAGATCGTCACCGAGGACCAGGGCTACTCCGACCACATCGACGTGGAGTGGGATATCCTGAAGGCGGCGGTGGTGGAGCGGCACAAGAACACCCGCCACATCGGCATCGGCTACCTCCAGGGCTACGGCCTGAAGTCCGGGGCCGTGGCCACCAGCGTCTCCCACGACTCCCACAACATCATCGTGGTGGGCACCAACGAGGAGGATATGGCCGCCGCCGTCAACCGGGTGGTGGAAAACCGGGGCGGCATCGTGGTCATGGACAGGGGGGAGGTCAAGGCGGAGCTTGCCCTGCCCATCGCCGGTATCATGAGCGACGACACCCTGGAGAACGTCAACGAGGCCCTGGAGCGGGCCAAGGAGGCCGCCTTCGCCCTGGGCGTCAGCCGGGGCATCGACCCCTTCATGACCCTGAGCTTCATGGCCCTCCCCGTCATTCCCACCCTCCGGCTCACCACCCGGGGCGTCATCGACGTAGCCAAGCAGCAGTACATTTAATAGGGAAGCATTTTCCAGCGAGTTTTTTGCGATCAAAAGCCCCGGGCCATACGGCCCGGGGCTTTTGCTACGGAATCGTTTGTCGTTTTTATGCGTCGATGCCCCGGCTGGTCAGGTACTTCTTGACCATGAGGGCCACCTTGAACACGATGGCGTCGTCGAACTCCCGCAGGTCCAGGCCGGTGAGCTTCTTGATCTTCTCCAGCCGGTAGACCAGAGTGTTGCGGTGGACGAAGAGCTTCCGGGCGGTCTCGGAGACGTTCAGGTTGTTCTCGAAGAACTTGTGGATGGTGAAGAGGGTCTCCTGGTCCAGGGAGTCGATGGGGTTCTTCTTGAAGACCTCCATCAGGAACATCTCACACAGGGTAGTGGGGAGCTGGTAGATCAGCCGCCCGATGCCCAGGTTCTCATAGTTGATGATATACTTCTCCGTGTCGAAGACCTTGCCCACCTCGATGGCGATCTGGGCCTCCTTGTAGCACTTGGCCAGCTCCCGCAGGTGCAGGGCCACGGTGCCGATGCCGATGACCACCCGGTTTTCGCCCCCCACCCGGAGGGCCTCCTCCAGCAGGGCGGCCACCCGCTGGACCTCCTTGTCGTGGCCGCTCTCCGGCAGCTGGTGGATCAGCACCACGTCGCTGTCCCCCATGTTGAGGACAAAGTCGTTCTGCCGGTCGGGGAACAGGCCCTGCACCACGTCCAGCATGGACGCGTCCCCGCCCTCCAGCTGGCGGATGACAAACACGCCCCGGGGTACCTCCGGCGCCACGTGGAGCTCCTTGGCCCGCATGTAGATGTCGCTGAGCAAGATATTGTCGGAGATGATGTTTTTAATAAAGGAGGCGCGGTCGTGCTTCTCCTCATAGTAGCTCTTGGCGCCGTTGAGGGTCACACTGGCCATGGAGCACACGGTCCGGCTGATCTCGTCGTCGCCCATGGTAAACACCGCGTAGTCGAAACGGGAACCCCAGCCGCTCAGCGCCCGGAAGGTCCGTCCATCCAGGGTCAGGATGGCTCCCTCCGCGCGGTTGATAGGCTCCACATATTCCGGCCACTTCTTGCCGATCAGCCCCAGGTCGCTGCAGGAGATCACGGAACCCTCCGCGTCGATAACGCCTATGACCCGGTCGGCGGCCTCCTTGATCTGCAAAACCGCATTCTGAAAGATCCTTCCTGACATACGTATTTCCTCCATTGGCCGTTATTCGTCTCGCTTCTTTTGTGCAATATGTCAAGTTCCTTCTACATTATACTGGGTCTTTCTCCATAATGCAAGATATTTTTTCTTTTTTCAACAAAAAATATTGCGAGTTTTTGGCTGATTCGTTAATTTCCCGCTTTTTCAGATATTTTCGCGAATTTTCGCAACTTCTTCGCCGGTTAGAAGCCGATACGCCCCGGGCGGCAGGACCGGGTCCAGGGTCAGAGGCCCCATCGTCAGACGCTTGAGATAGGTCACATGGGCGCCGCGGCTGGCGGTCATTCGCTTTACCTGGTGGAATTTTCCCTCCCGCAGGGTGATAAGAGCCTCCCGCCCGTCCCCCAGGAGCCGCAGGTCCGCGCTGAGGCACCGCAGGCCGTCCTCCAGCGTCAGCCCCTCCTGAAAGGCGGTCCGGTCCGCCTCCCCCAGGGGCCGGTCCAGCCGGGCGTAGTAGACCTTGTCCACGTGGAATTTGGGGGAGAGGAGCCGGTGGGCCAGCTCCCCGTCGTCAGTGAGAAGCAGCAGGCCCTCGGTGTCCTTGTCCAGCCGTCCCACCGGAAAGAGCCCGCGGCGGCGGAGCTCCGGGGCCAGCAGATCCAGGACGGTCCCCTGTCTGGGGTCCTCCGTGGCGGAGAGCACTCCGGCGGGCTTGTTGAGCATGACGTAGGTGAACCGGCTGTAGCCCAGGTCCGTCCCATCTACCAGGATAGCGGCGGCCTCCGGGTCCGCCTTCTCCTCCCCTGACCGGGCGGGGAGGCCGTTTACCAGCACCCGGCCCTGGCGGATCAGCTCCTTGGCCTCCCGCCGGGACCACCGGCCTGTGGCGGCCATCAGCTTGTCAAGCCGTTGGAGGGACATTGTATCACCTCTCCCATCGTTTCTTTTCTCAGTTTACCGTATCGCGCCGCCCGGCGCAAGGGGAATTTGGGGTGTCGCCCCTTGCCGAAAAAAGTCCGCGGGGCATGGGAACGAAATTCCCGCGAAAAAGAGGAAGAGAGGGACACAAAAAAATCTGCGGGGCCCGAAGGTCCCGCAGATTTACAGATTTTAGCGTGTCAAAAAGCCTCGCAGAGTTCCGCCGCCCGGAGGCGGCGGAAGAAAAGCTGCAACCGCAAGGTTCCCTCCTCGCGGCATAGCCGCTGCGGCCTACGCTGCAAACATGCCGCTGGCATGTTTGCTTACGCTGCGGCGTCGGAAAAACACTTTGCGCGAAGCGAACGTCGAATCGTCCGCCATAGGCGGACGACCGAGGCGCAGAGCGGAGCGAGACCCCTTTGGCGGAAAAGGCGTCAGCCTTTTTCGACAGTCTCAAATCTGCGGGGCCCGAAGGCCCCACAGATTTGGGACGATTACGATTAGAAATCCACCTCAGTGTCGTAGAAGCAGCACTTGAGGAGCTTCTCCATCTCGGCGGGGGTGATGGCGCGGGGGTTGGAGCCGGTGCAGGCATCGCCCACGGCCAGCTCGGCCACCTGGGGCAGCTTGTCCAGGAACTCCTTCTCGTCGATGATGCCGCCCTCGTAGTCCCGGATGCAGGCGGGAATGTCCAGCTTCGCGTTCATGGCCTTGATGTGGGCGATGAGGGCCTTGCTGGTGGGCTCCAGGCCGAGGAACGCGGCGATCTCGCCGTAACGCTTCTCCGCCTCGGGCTCCTTGGCGTTGTAGGCGATGACCTTGGGCAGGTACATGGCGTTGGCGCAGCCGTGGACGATGTGCCCGCCGGAGTAGGCGGCGCCGGTCTTGTGGGCCATGGAGTGGACGATGCCCAGCAGGGCGTTGGAGAAGGCCATGCCGGCCAGGCACTGGGCGTCGTGCATCCGGTCCCGGGCGTCCATGTCGCCGTTGTAGCTGTCCACCAGGTCGGCGGAGATCATCTTGATGGCGTGGAGGGCCAGGGGATCGGTGTAGTTGCAGTGGAGGGTGGACACGTAGGCCTCGATGGCGTGGGTCATGGCGTCCATGCCGGTGTGGGCGGTGAGCTTCTTGGGCATGGTCTCCGCCAGCTCCGGGTCCACAATGGCCACGTCGGGGGTGATGTTGAAGTCGGCCAGGGGGTACTTGATGCCCTTGGCGTAGTCGGTGATGACGGAGAAGGCGGTCACCTCGGTGGCGGTGCCGGAGGTGGAGGGGATGGCGCAGAACCGGGCCTTGGTCCGCAGCTTGGGAAAGCTGAAGGGGGTGATGAGCTGCTCAAAGGTGGTCTCCGGATACTCATAGAAGGCCCACATGGCCTTGGCCGCGTCGATGGGGCTGCCGCCGCCGATGGCCACGATCCAGTCGGGCTGGAACTGCCGCATGGCCTCCGCGCCCTTCATGACCGTCTCCACAGAGGGATCGGGCTCCACGCCCTCGAACAGGGACACCTCCATGCCGGCGGCCTTCAGGTTGGCCTCCACCTTGTCCAGGAAGCCGAAACGCTTCATGCTGCCGCCGCCGACCACCACGATGGCCCGCTTGCCATCCAGGTCCTTCAGCGCGTCCAGGGCGCCCTTGCCGTGGTACAGGTCTCTCGGTAATGTAAATCTAGCCATAATAGAAGCCTCCGTTCATAAATTCAATGTCGCACAGATATCAGAAAGAATTGTGAATCATTTAACGATCTTTCTGTGGATAGTATACCAAGCGGCGATTGAATTGTCAATTGTTTAACAATCACAAAACAAGGGGATTTGGCGAAAAGAATTGTTGCGAAAATCACAGTGTAGTGCAAAGCGATGGAAAAAGGAGGTAGAAAAGGCTTGCTGGACCGCCGGCGCTGGGATATAATGGGACGGCGGGAGGCGGACAGGCTCCGCGTCCCGGAGTGGAATCGACTGGCAAAGATAAGGAGGTCCCTATGGAGCTGCTCTACTGGTTTGAATCCATCCGAACCCCGGTCCTGGACACGGTCATGTCCCTGGTGACCCGGCTGGGGGAGGAGACGTTTTTCATGATAGCCGCCCTCTTTGTCTTCTGGTGCTGGGACAAGCGCCGGGGCTACTACCTGCTGGCGGTGGGCTTTGCCGGCACCCTGGCCAGCCAGTGGCTGAAGATCGCCTGCCGGGTGCCCCGGCCCTGGGTGATCGACCCGGACTTCACCATCGTGGAATCCGCCCGGGAGGCGGCCACGGGCTACAGCTTCCCCAGCGGCCACACCCAGTGCGCCGTGGGGTACTTGGGCGGCATCGCCCGCTTCACCGGGCGGCTGTGGGTGCGGGTGGTGTGTATCGTCCTGGCCCTGCTGGTGGCGGTGTCCCGGATGTACCTGGGGGTCCACACCCCGGCGGACGTGGGGGTGAGCCTGCTGATCAGCCTTGTGCTGGTGCTGGCCCTCTACCCGCTGCTGGAGAGCACCCTGTGGTTTCCCAACCGGATGTACGCCATCATCGGCGTGATGCTGGCCCTGAGCCTGGCCTTCGTGGGCTATATGGAGCTGCTGACCCAGCCCCCTGTGGGCAGCTCTGAGGCGCTGCTGGAGGCCTATGAGAACTGGGCGGAGGCCAGGAACAACGCCTACACCATGGCGGGCGCCGTGGCTGGCGTCCTGGTGGTCTACGCCTTTGACACCAAGTTCCTCAAGTTTCCCACCCGGGCCCCCTGGTGGGGGCAGCTCATCAAGCTGGTGGGGGGCCTGGCCCTGGTGCTGGCGGTGCGGGTCCTGCTGCGGGAACCCCTGCTGGCCCTCTGCGGCGGCCACCCCGTGGCCAGGGGCCTGCGCTACTTCCTGATGGTCCTGGTGGCGGGATGCCTGTGGCCCATGACCTTTCAGTTTTTTGAGAAGCACGCCAAGTGACACGCTGATTAAACCGGTAAGATACAAAAGATACGAGCGAGGAGCGGGAGGGAGCGACCTATGATGAACAAAAAGACGACAGATATCGTGGCCTACCTGACCTGGGTGGGGCTGCTGGTGGCCTTTGTGGCCGGGGACCGGCGGGAGGCCAGATTTCATTTGAACCAATCCCTGGTGATCTGGCTGGCGGGCACCCTGGCCGGCGTGGCCGAGCGGTTGCTGGACTGGTTGCCCCTGGTGGGATGGCTGGTGGACCTGGCCCTGGGCCTGTTCGGACTGTTCTGCGCGGTCTGCTGGTTCATCGGCATCATCGATGCCATCCGGGGCGTGGAGAAGCCGGTGCCCCTGCTGGGCGGCATCCATCTGCTGCATTGAAAATAGAAGGGGGGAGGCCCGACGGGCCTCCCCCCTTGCTGTTCATCGTTTTCCCGGGAAATATTTCTCCGCGAAGGGCACATGCTCCGCCCGAAACTCCCGGCCCCGCAGGTACTCCAGGATCCCGGCGCCGGTGGGGAAGTCGAAGCGGAGGTAGTAGCTGTACAGGGCCTGCCGGGTCTCCCCATACCGCCGGTTCACCTCTCCCCGGCCGTACTTGCCGTCCCCCAGGAGGGGGTGGCCGGCGTCGGCGAAGGAGGCCCGGATCTGGTGGGTCCGGCCGGTGAGGAGCTCCGCCTCCACCAGGCTCAGCTCCCCCCGGGTCTCCAGGGTGCGGTACAGGGTCTCGGCGGACTTGCCTCCCGGGACGGGCCGGTGGTACACCGCCACCTGCTTCTTCCCCTCGTCCTTCAGCAGGAAGCAGCGCAGCCGCCCCTCCGGCGGGGCCATCCGCCCCAGGACCACGCACAGGTACTTCTTGGTGATCTCCCGGTCCCGGATCTTGTCGTTGAGGATGCGGAGGGTCTCCGCGTTCTTGGCGGCCATGACGATGCCGCCGGTGTTGCGGTCGATGCGGTTGCACAGGGCGGGGGTGAAGGCGTTCTCCCACCGGGGGTTCCACTCCCGCTTCTGGTAGAGGTAGGCCTGGACGTGGTTGATGAGGGTGTTGACCTTCTCCGTCTCGTCGGCGTGGACCACCAGCCCCGGCCGCTTGTCCAGCAGCAGCAGGTTCTCATCCTCGTAAAGGATATTGAGCCGGGGCTGGAAGAGGGTCAGGAAGAGGTTGTCCTCCCGGGGCTGGTCGAAGAACTCGTCGTTGATGTACAGCTGCAGCACGTCCCCCTCCCGCAGACGCTGATCCCGCTGGCAGCGCTGGCCGTTGCACTTCACCCGCTTGATGCGGATATACTTCTGCAGCAGGGCGGGGGGCAGCAGGGGCAGGGACTTGCCCAGAAAGCGGTCCAGCCGCTGTCCCGCGTCGTTTTTTCCGATGGTGAGCTCGCGCATGGGGGACCTCCCGGGGCCGTGAGACGGCGTGTTTTCCCCATTGTACCACAGAGACGGATTTTTGCAAGAAAAATGGAAAAAGTATTTGACATCCGGGATGGTTTCTACTATAATACTAGTCGTGTCTTTGCGAGGTGTGCCATGGTTTTAAATGTTCAAAAGCTCATCAACGCCCCCGGAGAAAGGATGACGTTCCAGTTTGACCTGGATTTATCCGATGTGGACTTCGGCGGCAGACGGCCTGCCCAGAACCCGGTGGTGGTAACCGG
This sequence comes from Candidatus Pelethomonas intestinigallinarum, assembly GCA_018712665.1. Taxonomy (GTDB): domain Bacteria; phylum Bacillota; class Clostridia; order Oscillospirales; family Oscillospiraceae; genus Pelethomonas; species Pelethomonas intestinigallinarum. Next base: position 10,245 of record DVGP01000110.1, read on the forward strand.
CGAGGTGCGGAACGTCGCGGGGATGCTCCTTCTGGACTTTACCGCCAGCACAGTCCTCCAGTCCATCTGCGACCGGTGCCTGAAGGCCTTCGACCAGCCCAAGACAGTCAGCTACCAGTGTATGCTGGCCCGGGAGCTGGCGGGGGACGAGGAAAACGACGACATTGTCCTTCTGGAGGACGGGTGCGTCGATGTGGGCGACCTGGCCAGGACCCAGTTCATCCTGGAGATGGATACCAAGACCCTCTGTGACCCGGACTGCAAGGGCATCTGCCCCGGCTGCGGCGTCGATCTCAACCAAGGGAGCTGCACTTGTAAAAAGGAAGTGGACCCCCGATTGGCGGCGCTGGCCAAGCTTCTGGATCAGGACCAGGACCAGTAAGAAAAAGTAAGAATTCAGATATACAGGAGGTGTCATCATGGCAGTCCCCAAGGGTAAAGTTTCTAAGGCGAGACGCGACAAGCGCCGCAGCGCGGTGTGGAAGCTGAAGGCTCCCGGTCTGGTCGCGTGCCCCAAGTGCGGCGCGATGCGCCTGCCCCACAGAATGTGCCCCGAGTGCGGCACGTACAATGGCCGTCAGGTCAAGGTCGTGGCGTCCAACGTGGCCGAGTGATCGCAATAAAAGCGGAGGTCTCCCAGGAGACCTCCGCTTTTTTGCGCTTTTAGGTAAAAACCGCGGTCGTGAGCCGCCCTCCTAACCCTCCGGGTTGAGCCAAATAACGGTCTGGCCGTTGGAAAGGGGCAGGCTGGTCTCGCAGACCAGAGTTTCGTAGTAGCTCAGATACAGGCCCTCCACCAGGACCGCGTCCTCCCGCTCGTCCAGCACGGGGACCTCCTGGGCCTCCGCGTAGTACTCCATGCTGGTAAACTGCCCCGCCCGCTGCCAGATCCGGTACAGGCACACCGTGTCCTCGCTGTTTCCTGGGAAAACGCACTCCTTAGGGATCCAGGCGAAGGTCTCCCAGATGCCGTAGCCGTCCAGCAGATCCCCGACCTCCTGCTCCACTACCCGTGTACGCACCCTGGGAAGGGACGCCTGATAGACGGAGTTGGAGACCACGGTGCACACCACCAGCGCCAGCAGGATCACGCCCGCCAGCCATCGAATGATCCTCTTGCGAACCACGCCGCCACCTCCTATAGCTGGGAGAGCGTGACCCCTTCGGTCAGCTCCTGGTCGTAGTACAGAAACAGCAGCACCACCGGCAGCGCCGCCAGCACCCCGCAGGCGCAGAGCACACCGATGTTCTGGCCGTTCATCCGGGTGAGGAAAACGGACAGCGGATAGTCGTACTCGCTCTCCAGGAATACGATGGGTTGCTCCACCATGTTCCAGGCGTCAATGAAGCTCAGGATCCCCAGTGAGATCACGCCCGCCCGGCACCGGGGCACCAGGATGCCGAAGAGGATCCGCAGGTTCCCGGCCCCGTCCAGCCGGGCCGCCTCCAGGATGTCGCTGGGGCAGGTGTCAAAGACCTGCCGGAGCAGGAACACACCGAAGGGGGAGAACATCGCCGGGAGGATCAGCGCCCAGTAGCTTCCCACCAGCCCCAGCCGGTCCAGCATCAGGTAGTTGGACACCAGGGTTACCTGATAGGGCATCATCATCAGCAGGATCACCAAGAAGAACAGGGACTCCTTTCCCCGGAAGCGGAACTTGGAGAAGCCGTACCCCGCCAGGCAGGACAGGAGCACCTGCCCCGCCACGATCACCGCGGACAGCCCCAGGGAGTTCCAGAACTTGGCCAGGTAGTGGGGCC
>DVGP01000111.1 GCA_018712665.1 Candidatus Pelethomonas intestinigallinarum
AAAACCTCACTTCTTCCACAGTCCGGGGAACAACAGCAGCAGCAGCGGCATGATCTCCAGCCTCCCCAGGAGCATGTTCAGCGTCAGAACCACGGTGCTCACGTCGGACAGGGCGCTGAAGTTGCCGGTGGGCCCCATGGTGCCGAAGCCCGGCCCCACGTTGCTCAGGCAGGTGAGGGAGGCGCCGAAGGCGGTGATAAAGTCCACCCCGTCCCAGGCGACAATCAGTGTACCCGCCATTAAAAGCAAGATATAGGTAAAGAAAAATACGGCGATCCCGGAGAGAATTTGCTCGCTGACCCTCTCCCCGTCGCACTTGATGGTGGTCACCTGACGGGGGTGGAGAATACGCCGAAGGTCACGGACCAGGCTTTTGCCCAGCAGTACCGCCCGCACATGCTTGATGCCGCCGGCGGTAGAGCCGGCGCAGCCGCCCATGAGCATGACGATAATGAGTACAATCTGGGAAAAGGCGGGCCAGAGCACATAGTCGTCGGTCATATATCCCGTGGTGGTCATCAGCGTCACCATCTGGAACACCGCGTCGGTGACGGTGTCCAGATTCAGCATCCGACCCGCCCGGACCACCAGATCCACCACGATCAGGCCCGAGGCCACCATCGTGGTCACCGTGTAGCACCGCAGCTCCTCACTGCGCCACACTGTCTTCAGATTCCGCCGCAGGGCGGCGAAGAGCAGGGAAAAGTTGATACCGGAGAGGAACATAAAGATGATGACAATCCAGTCGATGACCAGGCTGTTGTAGGCGCCGATGCTGGCGTTCTTGACGGAGAAGCCGCCGGTGGAGATGGTGGTAAAGGCGTGGACCACCGCGTCGTACAGGGGCATTCCGGCAAGGCACAGGCAGAGCACCTCCGCCGCGGTCAGGCCGATGTAGATGGTGTAGAGGATCTTGGCCGTGTCCCGCAGGCGGGGGGTCAGCTTGCTCTTGATGGGCCCGGGAGATTCCGCCCGCATCAAATAGACGCTGCCCTCCCCCAGCTTGGGGAACAGAGCCAGGGCCAGCACCAGCACGCCAACGCCGCCCATCCACTGGGTCTGTCCCCGCCAGAAGAGGATCCCGCGGGGCTGTCCCTCGATGAAAGTCAGCACCGAAGCGCCGGTTGTGGTGAAGCCGGAGGCCGTCTCGAACACCGCCTCGGCGTAATTGGGAATCACCCCGCTGAACACATAGGGCAGCGCCCCGAACAGGGAGAGAAAGATCCAGGTCAGGCCCACGGTGGCAAAGCCGTCTCTGGCCTGCATCTTCGCACCATCCCGCTTCAGCAGGGACAGAAGGAAGCCCGCGCCCAGCGTGATGGCCGCCGAGAGGAGAAAGGCCATGTGGTCCCCATCCTGATACAGCAGGGAGATGGCCAGAGACGGAAGCATCAGCGCCGCCTCCACCTGGAGCACCAGCCCCAGGATATGAAATACCAGACGATGGTTCATCTCTCTCGCTCCCTCAACGCAGGATGTCGTCCAGATCCTGAAGGAAAATGCTTCTTGCCATGATGATCACCCGGTCGCCGGCGCGAATGCAGGTACTGCCGTCGGGGATGATGGTCTTGCCCTCCCGGGCGATGGCCGCCACCAGCAGCCCATCCTTCAGGTTCAGATCCTTCAAAGGCGTATCCAGGAAGCTGGCGGCGGAGCTGACGGTGAACTCCACCGCCTCCACCGCGCCGCCCAGCAGCTTGTACAGGTTCTCCATAACGGCGCTGCCCTGACTGCGGGCCATGGAGCGGACATAAGCCGTGATCTGGTTGGCGGTCAGGTCCTTGGGGCTGATGATGCTGTCCACGCCGAACTCCCGCATCATTTCGATATAATTGGGGCGGTTCATCTTGGCCACTACGGTGCCCACGCCGGAGCGCTGGGCGGTCATGGCCATCAGCAGATTCTCCTCGTCCCGGTTGGTCAGCGCCACAAAGGCGTCGGTAGCCAGCAGGTTCTCCGACTCGATGACCTCGCTGTCGGTGCCGTCCCCCTGGATGATGTAAACGCCGGGGAGCTTCTCCGCCAATGCCTCGCACTTGTCCGGGTCCAGCTCCACGATGCGGACCTTCATCCCCACCTTCTCCACCGCCCAGGCCAGGTAGGTGGCGATCTTGCTGCCGCCCAGCACGGTCAGGCTGCGGACCAGGCCGCCGTCCCGGCCGAGAATGTGAAAGAACCGGGCGGTCTCCTGGGGACTGCCGATGATGTAGGCCTTGTCCCCCACCTGGGGGACAAAGGAGCCGTTGGGCACGAAAACCTCAGTGCCTCGGATGGCGGCGCACATGAGCACCCCGTTCGGGTGGCGGCGGTTGAACTCATAGAGGCTGATCCCCGCCAGGCCGTCGCTCTTCTGGACAGGAAATCCGATCATCTCCACCCGGCCCCGGGCAAAGGTCTCTACGCTGAAGGCGGTGGGCACCCGCAGCAGCCGGGAGATCTCTCCGGCCGCCGCGTACTCCGGGTTGATGATCAGGTCCACCCCGATCTCCCGCTTGAGGAGATTGGCCTCCCTATAGTACTCCGGATTGCGGATACGGCATACGGTGTGCTTGGCTCCCAGCTTCTTGGCGATGAGGCAGCAGACGATATTCAGCTCATCAGAGCCCGTTACCGCCACCACCAGGTCCGCCCCCCGGACGCCGGCCTCCCGGAGCACGCGGATGGAGGCTCCGCTGCCCTCCACGCACAGAATATCCAATACGCCCTCGGCGTTGGCAAGAGCCTCCGCGTTCTTGTCGATGAGCACCAGATCATGGTTCTCGCCGCTGAGCTGCTTGGCCAGGGTGTACCCCACCTTGCCGTTGCCGATGATGATGATCCTCATATATGTTTCTCATCTCTCTCTTTCTCTTCGGCGGGGTCCCGCCCCGTCTTATAGTAGTTTTCCGCCCGAAGGGCGGCGGTCCCCCGGCTGTTCTCTCCACGGTCCACAGCGGCCAGGGCGTCGTTCCACTCCGCCCCCATGATCAGCGCCGCCGCCGTGAGATACAGCCAGATCAGCAGCACCACAACCGTTCCCAGGGTGCCGTAGATGACCGAGTAATTGGCAAAATGCTCCACGTAGTAGGAATAGCCGGCGGACAGGGCCATCCACGCCGCCAGTGACGCCAGGGCCCCCGGCACGATGCTCCGGCCGGAGCGGCGGACGTCCTGGGCCATCGCGTACAGCAGGCCCACGGCGGCAAACACCACCGTCCCCAAAATCACAAACCGCAGGCCGCTCCATACCCGGGCAAAGCCCCGGGGCAGGCCAAGCCAGCTTCCCAGCCACTCCATGGCCCGCTCCCCCACCGTCATCAGCACCAGTGTCAGGGCGATGGTCAAAAGCAGAAACACCGTGTAGCACAGGACCTTTACGGTATGGACCCACGCCCGCCTGGGCCGGGGCAGGTGGTAGGCCCGGCGCACCGCCCGCATCAGGGCGTTGGCCGCCCGCATGGGGAAGTAGACGGAGAACACCAGGCCGAACCAGAGCATGGCGTCGCTGCTGGTGGCGGTGACATAGTCCAGATAGGTCCCCAGCAGGTCCAGGATCTCCGGGGGCAGCAGAGCGCTGAGGCTGCCCAGGATGCTGGCATAGTCCAGCCGCAGCCTGCCGATGAGACTGCTGACAAAAATCAGAAAGGGAAACAGGCTGAAGAGCAGATAGTACGCCAGAGCCGCGCTCTCCTTTCCCACGTCGTGGGAAAAATACCGGCTCAGGAGCTGGGCAATAAATTGCCCTGTCCGGCTCTCCGATGCCCGCTTCAGCCACTTGCCCATCCGCGCTCCCCCTCTCCCGGCCGCCGGACAGATCGCCGGAGCCGCTGATATGCTGATATAGTATATACCGGGATGAGGGCGTCCAACCGCATCTCCCGAATCCAGAGCCGGCGGCAAAAACAGTGATTGAGTTGTTGAGGGTATTCTATACCAAATCCCCACTGTCCGCAAGGGCCAAATCCGATGTTGCGGCGTTTCTTGCTTCCTGTCCGGCGGCGGAGAGCGGAAGCGGTGAGAAACACAGACAGGGGGAGGCCCGCCGGCTGTTCCGGCGGGCCTCCCTTTTCGCATACGGGCCTCTTCAGGCCTCTTTACTTTTCTTTCGCCAGGGGCAGCCGCACCAGAAAACGGGTGGCTCCCGCCCGGTGCTCCGCCCAGATCTTCCCGCCCCAGCGCTCCACCAGCTCCCGAGCCACAGGCAGGCCAAGACCGTAGCCGGGCCGAAGGCCCCGGGAGCTGTCCAGACGGTAAAAGCGGTCAAAGATCCGCTCCAGCTGCTTCTCAGAGATGGGTTCGCTGGGGTTGGACACGGACAGCAGGGCGTACCGCCCCCGGTCCACCGTAAGGCTGACAGACACGGTTCCGCCGGGCAGGCTGTACTTCACCGCGTTGTCCAGCAGAATGTGGAGCACCTGGGCGGCCTGCTTGCCGTCGGCGCGGACCACCACGCCCTCCGCCGCCTCCGTAGTCAGCGCGAGCCCCGCCTCGTAGGCCACGGCCTCGAAGGCCAGAGCCTCCGTAGCCACCACGGCGCTGAAATCCACCGCCGCCAGCTCCCGCCGGGAGGGGACCTGGGCGTCGGAGCGGGCCAGCTCCAGCATATCCAGCACCAGTCCCCGCATCCTGTCCGCCTCCCGGCGGATGTATCCCGCCCGGCGCTGGAGCGCCGGGTCCTCCTGGGGGCAGTCCGCCAGGATCATCTCCGTGTTGGAGAGGATCACCGTCAAAGGCGTCTTCAGCTCGTGGGAGGCGTCGGCCACGAATTGGGCCTGCTGCTCCCAGGCCCGGCGCACGGGCCGGACGATCAGTCCCGCCAGAAGCCAGGAGAAGGCCAGAAACACCGGCAGCAGAGCCAGCCCCAGCAGCAGGCTGTTCCGCACCTGCCGCAGGCGGAGCTCCCCCTGGAGGCTGTCGTCGGCAAACACCAGCCGCCACCCGCCGGGGATGCTCACCCGGTAGTAGCGCAGCTGGTAGCTGCCCAAATAGCCGAAGTCCTCCTCCGCTGTCAGGACCTGGGCCGCCAGATCCAGCAGCTCCTCGTCGCTGATATCGAACTGTCCCTGGTCGGCGTCCTCCAGCACCCCGCGCCCGTCCACCAGCAGAGTGAAATAGGGGACTCCCACCTGTCCCGGGAAGATCCTGCCCCCCATGGGCGGGTCCGGCTCCGCCAGAGAGCGGAGCATCTGCTCGCTCTCGCGGACCATGCCGGAGACAGCGGCGCCGTAGCTCACCGCGCACAGGCAGGCGTAGACCGCCACCAGAAACAGCAGCACCACCACGGCCAGCCGCCGCTGCATCGACCGGATCACGCCTCCGCCTCCCGCAGATGGTAGCCCATGCGGCGGACCGCCTCGATCTGCACCCGGGAGCGGAGGTGGGTCAGCTTCCGCCGCAGGAAGGACATGTAGACCTCCACCACGTTGCCCTCGGCCTCCCCGTCATAGCCCCATCCCTTCAAATAAAGGGTCTCCCGGGGCACCACCGCGCCCCCGGCGGCCATGAGCAGCCGCATGAGCTGGCACTCCTTGGCCCCCAGCTGCACCGACTGGCCGCCGCAGCACAGCTGGCCGCTCTCCTCCCCCAGCTCCAGGTCTCCGAAGCATAGTGTGGCAGGCGCTACCTCCGTGGGCCGGCGGAGGATGGCCCGCAGGCAGGCCAGCAGCTCCTCCCGCTCAAAGGGCTTGGTGAGGTAGTAATCCGCCCCGGCGTCCAGACCGGCCACCCGGTCGCTGAGCTCGCTTCGGGCGGTGAGCATCAGCACGGGCAGGGCGCTGCCGCTCTGCCGCAGGCGGCGGAGCACCTCAAAGCCGCTGAGCTTGGGAAGCATCACATCCAGGATCATCCCGTCATAGATCCCGCTGAGGGCGCAGTCCAGCCCCTCCTCTCCGTCGTAGGCCAGGTCCACCAGATACCGCTCCCGGCCCAGGATATCCGCCAGGGTCCCGGCCAGGCTCCGCTCGTCCTCCACCACCAGAATGTGCAAGGCGCTCACCTCCCAGTTTTACAGAGCAGTATATCACAGAATGATTAAACCAATCTGAAGCCGCCGCGATCACAGCTTCACGAGAGCAAGAAGAGCCAGCGGAAGGCGAGGCGCTTGACCGGAGAGAGGCGTTTTTCCGTCTCCCCGGCGGCCGTCCGGGCCATAGCCCAGGCAGCGGAGCGCTCCTCCTCTGTGATCCGGTGCTGACTGAAGACCGCCTTCCCGGCCAGTCTCTCCAGCTCCGGGCACTCCGCCCCTCCCCAGCGGCTCAGGCGGCGGCACCAGCGGTAGGCCGCCACCACGGACCGGCCCGTATCGGCTATGGCCGCCTGCCTGCGGCGAAGGGCCCGGGCAAGATACCGGGGCAGGAGCAGGGCTCCGCACACCAACAGGACCAGGGCCGCGTATCCCAGCCACCGCAGGTCCAGCTCCCAGCCGGGGTCCTCCGCCTCGCCGCCCTCCTCCGGCGGCGTCTCCAGATCCTCCTGGGGCGTCTCCTCCGGGGTCTGGGGCTCCACCGGCTCCGTGGGGTCGGGCAGAGGCTCGGTCTCGTCCGCCGTGCCGCCCTCCCCCAGGTAGGCCGGGGTCATCTCCACCGGATACCAGCCGTAGCCATCCAGGTAGATCTCCACCCAGGCGTGGGCGGCGGAATCCGCCACCGCCGTCCGGCCGGTGCCGGTCAAATAGGCGGCGAAGCCGCTGACATACCGCGCGGGATACCCCGCCATTCGCAGCAGCAGCGTCCCGGCGGTGGCGAAGTGGACGCAGTAGCCCCGCCCCTCCGCCAGAAAGTGCTCCACGAAGTCCTCCCCCGGCTCCATGGCGGGGACATTGATGCTGTAGGAGGCCCGGGCGGCCAGCACTGCCGCCGCCCGCCGGGCGGTCTCCACCGCCGGCCGGTACGCCTCGGGGACCTCCGCCGGCTGAACCGCCACGCTCTCCATTTCCTCCAGCAGGGGCGCCAGGGCAGCGGCGGCCCGGTCCGGGACGGCCGCGTACTGGTCGTGGACGAAGGAGCGGTAGACCTCCTCCGCGGCCGCGGCCGCGCCGGTGAGGCTCAGGTTCACGTCGCTCAGGTCTCCGTCCCGGTAGATAAGCTGGTAGCTCTCCAGGCCATTCTCCGCCAGGACCGCGCTGTCCTGGTATAAGGACAAGCCGCCGGACAGGGGCAGCAGGAGCTGATCGGGGGTATAGGCCACAGAGCTGACGGCGGCGGGCCGAACCAGGAGGGACCGGACCTCTCCCGTCGAGGTCTGGGCGGGCCACAGCAGGGGCGCCAGCGCCTCCTGAACTACCTGGATCTCATAGCCGGCCTCTTCTTCCGCCCGGGACAGCTCCGGCACTGTGGCCTGTGCCATTTGGTAAAAGGCCTCCTCATAGAGGGCGCTGTCCAGCGCCTCCCAGCTCTCTCCGGTGTAGTCGGCCAAGGCGCTCCCCCGGAGGTAGAGCCGCCCCTGGCCCTCCCCCTCCAGAACCAGCACCGTCCGGCCGGAGAAGCGGCGGGGACCGGCCTGGGTCAGGTCCTCCGCGCCGCCGTCGTCCAGGACAAGGGTTTCAGTACCGCCGCTCCCCGTACCGGCGCCGCCGCTCTCCGGCAGCTCCAGGCCCAGTACAGCCTCCGCCGCACGCTGGCCGGCCTCCACCACCCAGTTGTGGGCCGTGTCCGCCCACTGGGGGCGGACGTATCCCTCCTGGGGCAAAGCCAGATTCAGCGCCGCCAGCAGCAGCACCGTGGTCCCCAAACTCACCATCTGGCCACGGCCCAAAGCGGCGGGGTCCTCCGGCGCAAACAGGTCCGACAGCAGCAGAGCCAGTCCCCCGGCCAGAGCCGCCATCAGGGCCAGCCAGTCGGGCATGGTCCCGGCGGCGATGGCGGGCGCCGAGGGCAGCAGGGCCAGGGCCAAAGCCACATACCACCACCGCTGCCGCACCGCCGCCCAGCCCATCGCCAGGGCGTAGAGCCCCGCCAGCCACAGCAGGGCCTCCGCCGAGCCGTACCAGAGGGCGGCGCCGCCTGTGGGCTCAACGGTTTGGGTCAGGATCACCAAGGACCCCAGATCCTCCGCCATCACGCTCCAAAGGGCCTCCAGAGTGGGGACCAGCAGCTCCCACCGCCGCCAGACGGCCAGAGCGCCCAGTGCCAGAATGCCCCCCGCCGCGAGGTAAGCGCCCCGGGGCAGGGACCACACCAGGACGGCAGCCAGAGCCATGGCTCCCACCGCAGCAGGCATCCAGGCAGGCCAAACCGCGCCGCAGGCGGAGAGGAAGGCAAAGAAGCCCCCCAGGGTCAGCAGCAGCGCCGTCAGGCTGTCGGACAAATACAGCGGGCCCCGTCCCCCAAGGGGGCGGGGCGCTGTTCCTTTACCGGCTCCCATGGGTCCCCTCCTCTCCGGTGATACGGATGGACCAGACCTCCACCCCGTCCCGACGGACCGGAGGCTGGTCCAGGATGGACTGGCCGGTCTGAGGGGCCCTGTCCGAGAGCAGGGCGGTGAGACAGGCCATCCAGCTCCCCTGGTCCGACACGATGAAACGCCGCGCCGCGCCGGTCTCCGGCTCCGCCCAGCAGATCTCATGGGGCATGTCCCGCGCCAGCAGTGCGGCGGACCAGCCCGCCACCCGGTCCAGCGTCCGTTCCACCTCCGCCGGAGAGCCAAAGTGGTCGAAGGTCAGCACCGGCAGCGGACGGCGGGGGATCAGCTCCTCCCGGACCACCAGCTCGTCCCGCCGGGCCGTGGCCTTCCAGTGGATGGAGCGGAAGTCATCCCCCTCCCGGTAGGGCCGCAGCTCGTAGTCCTCGCCGCCGCCCCGGCTGTCCCGCCGGGCGGCGGGCACGGGCGCTCCGGTCCCCTCCGGCAGATGGATGGGGCCCGGGTCCTCACATTTTGGACACACCAGGGCGGACGCCGCCGCCGGAGGCCGGACCGGCAGGGCGAAGAGCCCCAAGCAGTCCGTCACCCACAGCCTGTCCAGCCGGCCCACCAGGGCGCCGCACCGGGCGGTTCCCATGCCCCACAGCTGGCGCTCCCCCCGCCGGGGACTCTGAAGCACCGCACGAAAGGCCCATCGCTCCCCGGTCATCCGGTTCTCCACCCGCAGCCGCCCGCTCAAACGGGCGATGGGCAGCCGGGAACGGCTTTTCACCACCAGGTCCCACCCGGCCCGGCCATCCCGCTCCACCACTCCGGGCCGGGGCCGCAGCTCCACGCGGCAGCCCAGCATGGCGGGCAGGCTGGCCAGCAATCCCGCCAGGGGCAGGCACAGCGTCAAGACGAACACAAAGTGGACCAGGTATCCAACGTCAAAGAGCTGGCAGATCAGGGCGGCCAGCAGCGCCCCGCCGTAGGCGAGCCGTCTTGACCACATAGCCTACCGGATCTTCGGCGCTTCCACCGCCCGCAGCAGCCGCTCGGCGATGGCGGCGGCGGTGACAGAGCCCTCCGCCGCCGGGGCCAGGATCAGCCGGTGGGCCACGACATCCACCCACATACACTGCACATCCTCGGGCAGCACATAGTCACGGCCCCGGAGAAAGGCCGCCGCCCGACCGGCCGAGGCCACCGCCAATGTGGCCCGGGGGCTGGCACCCTGGGCGATCTGGGGGGTGGAGCGGGTGGCGTCGGTGAGCCGGACGATGTAGCGCAGCACCTCGTCGCTGATGTGGACACGCTCCACTGTCCGCACCAGCTCCAGCAGCTGCTCCGGCTCCAGCACCTGCTCCACCCCGGCCATTCCGCTGCTGTACTGCCGGCGGCGCAGCAGCTCCAGCTCCTGGGCCGGGGTCGGGTATCCAATGGTCAGCCGCAGGAGGAAACGGTCCAGCTGGGAATCCGGCAGCAGAGCCGTGCCGGCGGCTCCCACCGGGTTCTGGGTGGCAATGACCATGAAGGGGCGGGGCACCGGATGGCTGACGCCGTCCACAGTGACCTGGCCCTCCTCCATGGCCTCCAGCAGGGCGGATTGGGTTCGGCTGGTGGCCCGGTTGAGCTCGTCCGCCAGAAAGAGGTTGCACAGCACCGCCCCAGGCTGGTACTCCATCCGCCCCGTCTCCCGGCGATAGAGGGAGAAGCCGGTAATATCCGAGGGCATCACGTCGGGGGTGAACTGCACCCGGTTGAACCGCAGCCCCAGGGCCTTGGCGAAGGCCAGGGCCATGGTGGTCTTCCCCACCCCTGGGATGTCCTCCAGCAGGATGTGGCCACCGGCCAGGATGGCCGCCAGCACCTTCACCAGCACCGCGTCCTTCCCCACGATGACCTTCTTCACCTCCGCCACCACGGCGGAGGCCAGATCTCTCTCACTCATCTTCCGGCTCCTTCCTATCTCTTGTATCTCCGGCTCCGCCGGGTCCTC